>NZ_JBHVST010000027.1:0-116176 GCF_042885015.1 Streptomyces sp. NPDC058086
CGCGAGCTCGCCCTGCTGTGGGTGGCGGACCGGGTCGACGAGTACCTGACCGAGTACCGCAGCGAGCACCGGGTCTCGAAGATCTGGGGGTCGCGCGAGCGGATCGTGGTGGGGCTGACCGGGGGTCCCGAGGGGCGCACGCTGATCCGTCGGGCCGCCCGGCTCGCGGAGAAGGGCGCGGGCGGCGAGGTCATGGCCGTCTACATAGCCCGCAGCGACGGACTGACCTCCGCCTCGCCCAAGGAGCTCGCCGTCCAGCGCACCCTGGCCGAGGACCTCGGCGGCACCTTCCACCACGTCATCGGCGACGACGTCCCCACGGCGCTCCTCGACTTCGCCCGCGGGGTGAACGCCACCCAGATCGTCCTCGGAGTGTCCCGCCGCAAGGGATGGCAGTACGTCTTCGGGCCGGGCGTCGGGGCGACGGTCGCCCGCGACTCGGGTCCCGACCTCGACGTCCACCTGATCACCCACGGCGAGGCGGGCAAGGGACGCGGACTGCCGGTCGCCCGGAGCGCACGGCTCGGCCGCCTTCGGGTCGTCTGGGGCTGGTTGACCGGCGTGGCCGGGCCGGCCCTGCTCACCCTGCTGCTGGCCGGCGTCGCGCCCGAAGTCGGCCTGGCCAACGACAGTGGCCTCCGTCGTGGACCTCGCCGCCCGGCGTACGCACCAGGCGGCCCGGCTGCGCGCCGAGTCGGAGATCCTCTCCTTCCTCGCGGGCAGCGTGCTGCGCGGCGAGACCAGCCTGGAGGCCCTGCTGGAACGGGTCCGGGAGACCTTCGGCATGGAGTCGGTCGCGCTCCTGGAACGGGAGAGCGACGTGACGCCGTGGACCTGCGCGGGCCGGGTGGGCACGGGGAGAACGTTGGAGCGGCCCGAGGACGCGGACGTGGACATGCCGGTGGGGGACCGGATGGCGCTCGCGCTGTCCGGACGGGTCCTGCCGGCGGAGGACCGCCGGGTGCTCGCCGCCTTCGCCGCCCAGGCCGCGGTCGTCCTGGACCGCCAGCGGCTGCAGTCCCAGGCCGACCAGTCCCGTGCGCTGGCCGAGGGCAACCGCATCCGCACCGCGCTGCTCGCCGCCGTCAGCCACGACCTGCGGACCCCGCTGGCCGGGATCAAGGCCGCGGTCTCCTCGCTGCGGTCGGACGACGTGGCGTGGTCGGAGGAGGACCGGGCCGAACTGCTGGAGGGCATAGAGGAGGGCGCCGACCGCCTGGATCACCTCGTGGGCAACCTGCTGGACATGTCGCGCCTGCAGACCGGGACCGTCACCCCGATCGTGCGGGAGATCGACCTGGACGAAGTGGTGCCGATGGCGCTGGGCGGCGTACCGGAGGACAGCGTGGAGCTGGACATCCCCGAGACGCTGCCGATGGTCGTCGTCGACCCCGGTCTGCTGGAACGCTCGGTCGCCAACCTCGTGGAGAACGCGGTGAAGTACAGCCCGGCGGGCGCACCGGTCCTGGTCGCGGCGAGCGCCATGGCCGACCGCGTGGAGGTACGGGTGGTGGACCGTGGTCCCGGAGTCCCCGACGAGGCCAAGGACCGCATCTTCGAACCTTTCCAGCGCCATGGCGACGCTCCTCGCGGCGCGGGCGTCGGCCTCGGCCTCGCGGTCGCCCGCGGCTTCGCCGAGGCGATGGGCGGCACCCTCGCCGCCGAGGACACCCCCGGCGGCGGCCTGACCATGGTCCTCGGCCTCCCGGCCGCGGTCGGCAAAAGTACGACGGCCGTGCCCGCACACGCTCATGAGCGCATATCTTCTCCTCGAGCGGCCGATGCCCGCTCCGGACCGACATGCTGAACCATGCCTGTGCTCAACCGAGTTGGTCCCGCGGCCGACCCCGGAACGCAGGTGTTCCCCTGCTCTTCGCGCCAGGACCGCGATGACGTCCAACGGCTCAAGGAACAGCTCACCGACAAGGGGTCGAACGCCTGGATCGACCTGTCCGACATCCTGCCGCCGGCCAGGTGGCGCGAGGCGGTCGCACGATCAGCGTCGGCCGCCGATCAGGTCGTGGCCGTGCCTTCGGTGACGACGTCGACGGCCAGGCGGCGGTGGGCGGCGAAGAGATCGAGCGCGGTCCCGGTGTCGCGGGCGCGCAGGGCGGCGACGAGCCCGCGGTGCTCCTCCGGGATGTGGGCGAGGTACCCCTCGGTGCTGTGGCCGATCCGGGTCAGCAGGAACAGGTGGACCTGGCAGCGGATGGCTTCCCACGCCTCTTGCAGACGCTGGTGTCCGGCGGCGGCGAAGACGGCGTCGTGGAAGGCGATGTCGCAGCGCACCATCTCGTGCTCGTCCGCCGCACGCTCCATGAGCGCGGCGGTCTTCTCGATCCCCGCGATGTCCTCGTCCGAGGCGCGGGCGATCACCTGCGCCACGGCGAGTTCCTCCAACGCGCCTCGCAGACTGTCGAGTTCGGCGACGTCCGCGGGCGACAGCGTCGTCACGAGGGTGCCCCGGTGCCAGGCGCAGTGGACCAGGCCCTCGCGCTCCAGCAGCCGCAGCGCCTCCCGCACCGGGCCACGGCTGACGTCCAGCGCACCGGACAGTTCCACCTCGCGCAGCGGCGCCCCAGGGGCGTAGACCCCGCTGAAGATCGCCTCCCGGATACGGTCCGCGACCTCGTCCGCCAGGCCCCGTCGGCGCGCGGGGGCCACCTTGTCCTGGTCACGCATGGTCTTGCCTCCCTCGATTGTCGTGATGTTAACATTCCCTCAGATGTCTTAATGTTAACATTCGGACATTGACCTCCGGGGGACGCACCCGGACCCGCGTTCAGGAAGGCAGGACACGCGCCATGACCGTGCTCGCATCATCGATCCCGCGGTTCCACCTGGCCATGCCGGTCGACGACCTGGCCGCCGCGCGCCGCTTCTACGGAGAGGTGCTCGGCCTCGCGCAGGGCCGCAGCGCGGACACCTGGGTGGACTGGAATCTGCAGGGCCACCAGTTCGTCACGCACCTGGCCCCGGCCCG
This sequence comes from Streptomyces sp. NPDC058086, assembly GCF_042885015.1. Classification (NCBI taxonomy): domain Bacteria; kingdom Bacillati; phylum Actinomycetota; class Actinomycetes; order Kitasatosporales; family Streptomycetaceae; genus Streptomyces; species Streptomyces sp. NPDC058086. The sequence goes on from NZ_JBHVST010000027.1 coordinate 2,984, forward strand.
TGTGAGGCACGCCCACAACCCGGTCGACGGCCACGACGTCCCGGTGCCGCACTTCGGCCTGATCCTGACGATCCCCGAGTTCCAGAAGCTCGCCGACCGGCTGCGCGCGGCGGGTACCGAGTTCGTCATCGAGCCGTACGTGCGCTTCGAGGGCCAGACCGGTGAGCAGTGGACGATGTTCCTCCTCGATCCGGCGGGCAACGCTCTCGAGTTCAAGGCGTTCGCAGACGACTCCCAGGTCTTCGCCGCCTGACGGCGCCGCCGCGAAGAGAAGCGATCGACGAAGAACCGACGAAGAACCGACGAAGAGAGGCGCATCGTCATGAAGGTGTTCCAGATCGGCGCCGCCGGAGGCGTCGGCAACCGGCTCGCCCGTCTGCTCGTCGCCCGTGGTGACGCGGTGACCGGCATGCACCGCAACCTCGCCCAGACCGGGACCGTGCGGGCCAGTGGCGCGACCCCGCTCACCGGGGACCTCGTCGACGACTCGGTGGACGAGCTCGCGGCGAAGATCGGCGGGCACGACGCGGTGGTGTTCTCCGCCGGAGCCCACGGCACCGGCAGGGACAAGACCACCGCCATCGACGGGAAGGGCCTGGAGAAGGCCGCAGCCGCGGCCGTCCGCGCCGGGGTCTCGCGGTTCGTGCTCGTCTCCGTCTTCCCGGACGCCCTGCGCGCCGGCGAGCCCGACGAGAGCTTCGAGGACTACATGAAGGTCAAGAAGACCGCCGACGTCCACCTCACCCGCACCGGCCTCGACTGGCTGATCGTCCGTCCCGGCACTCTCCTCGACGAGCCCGGCACCGGCCGCGTCACCGCGGGCCCGGCCATCGAGTACGGCGACGTGCGCCGCGACGACGTCGCGGCGTTCATCGACGCGGCCCTGCACGAGCCGGCCCTGAGCCGCGTCATCGTCGAACTCACCGGCGGCGAGACCCCCGTGACCGAGGCGGTCGCTCGGCTCGCGAGGTCGTGAGCCCCGCCCCGACAGCCACCCTCCCCCGCACGGCAGAAGGCGACGCCCAGCTCAAGGAGGTCTACGTCAATTTCGGGAAGGCGGTGTGCCGGGGGTGTCGCTCACCGCGGAGGGCCGACCGCGTGCAGTACCGCGTCGGCCATGCCGCGTGCGCCGCGCTCGTTGGGATGCATCGGGGCGGCGGGAAGGCTGGGCAGCAGCGGCTCGATCCAGCGGGTGTCCCTGCCCGAGCAGGCGTCACGGCCGACGGAGGGCTTGTACGTGTCCACGTATCCGGCCCCGGCTTCACGCGCCCGCTTGCGCAGCTCGGCGTTGAGCTGCTGTTCCTTGTCGTGGAGGTAGGTCGCGTCACCGGGTGCGAGGGTCAGGTCGTCGGCGCAGCCGGAGCCACCCGCCGGCAGGATCGCCGGGTATCCCACGACGTACACGCGGGCCTTCGGGGCACGGCGCTTCACCTCGGCCACCGCTTCGGACAGCCGCTCACCCGCCGTGTCGATCTTCCGCTGTACGTCGTCGGTGTCGCCGGAGACGTACTTCCCCCGGCACGGCGCGTCGTCCCCGGTGTACTTGCCGCGGCCCGTCATGTCGTAGATCACGCCCGCTTTGACGCATGTGGTGATCAACGAGCTGAAGCCGATGTCGTTGCCGCCGATGCCGAGGGTGACCAGCCGCGTCCCGGCGGACAGTGCCGACAGCTGGGCCGGGTTGGTGCCGTTGTCGGTGGACTGCGGCGCCGTCAGGTCGGCGATGGTGGCCCCGCTGCAGCTCACGTCGCGGAAGTGGGCCGCCCGCAGCCCCAGCCGCGCGGCGACCAGCGCCGGGTAGTCGTGGTCGGAGCGATCGCATCCGGCGGGGGTTCCGGTCCGGTCGGGGATCCGTGGCCCGGCGGTGTAGGAGTCGCCGAGCGCCACATACGGTCCCCGTGGCGTCGCGACTCCGACCGGGTCGGTGCCCGAGTCGTGCCGGGTGATGCCGACCGCGGCGACCAAGGTGGCGCAGGCGAGGAAGACCCCGATCAGCACGGTCCGTAGGTGATTCGTCATCAACATGTCCTGCTGCCTCGGTGACGGATGAGGGGCGCGCACGCCGGAAGGCCCAACAGCCCGGTGGACAAAGGGAAACAGCCGTTGAGGGGGTCGCTTCGTCCCGCTCGCCGGGAAGTCTTCAGGCTCTCTGGTCGGGCCCTGCCGCGTCGTCCTGCGGCTGCCGACAATCCCGGCTACTGAGAACGCAGTACGCCGTGGAGTGCGCGTAGTGCCGATGCAGACGCATGCCGGCGTCCACCGTGGTCCTCAGTCGCTGCCACGCCACTGGAGCAGGTCGAGGGCGACGGCGACTTTGACGGTGTTGTCCTCCAGTGGCCTCGGAAGCAGGTGGCCGGCTCGGTCGAGCTGCCGCAGGAGGGTGTTGCGGTGGGTGTAGAGCCGGCCGGCGGCGCGGGTCGTGTTGCACTGGGCCTGGATGTAGGTGAGGACGGCGTGCCTCAGTTCCGGGCTTGCCGTGGCGAGGTCGCCGAGGGTGGTCTTGACGAAGTCGTCGGCCTGTTCGACGTCCTGGCTGATCAGGCTGCTGAGCTGGACGTCGTCGAAACCGGCGACGCGACGCGGTGAACGGAGCCTGGCGAGCATGCGCTGGGTGGTCAGCGCGTCGAGGTGGCTGCGCCGGAAGCCTTCCCTGCCCCGGGCGGGCGGGCCCACGGCGATCCGGACGCCCGGCAGCGGGTCGAGGAGCCGGCTCAGCAGGCCGGTGTCCGGCGCGGCGGGTCCGGGCAGCCACACCCACAAAGTGGCCGCGCCGACGATCACTGTGAGCGGTTGCTGCACTCCGGTCGTCTGCGCCAGAGCCTCGGTCGCACGCTCGAGGTGGCCCGGTTCGGGGTCCGGTTCCTCGCTCCACACGACGGCGGCGGTGTGCGTCCGGTCGAGGGCGTAGCCGAGGCGTGCCTCCGCCCGTTGCCGGCTGATGGGCGCGCCCTCGACGAGCAGGGTGACGATCTCGCGACGTTCGGCGTGGGTGCCGTGGGTCAGTTCTTCGCGCTCGGCGGCCATACGTGCGGCGAGGTTGACGATCGTGGCGTCGAGGAAGCCCGAGACGGAGCGCGCCGACACATCGAGCAGCTCGCGCAGTTCGTCGGGGTCGGAGGTCAGGGTGAAGGCGGTCTGCATCCAGCGCCGCCAGGCCGCGTTCTGTCCGACGCGGTAGGAGTCGAGGGCCGATTCGTCGAGCCCGCGGCGCACCAGGTCGCGGGCGTGGCTGAGACTGTCCGGGCCGATGTACGCGGGTACGGGCGCGCCGGGGTCGCGCGCGGTCTCCGACGCCCAGAACGCCAGGTGGGCGCGGTTGATACGCCGTGTGGCGGCGCGCAGGGCGGGGTCCTGCGCGATGGCTCGCATGGTCACCGCCGCCAAGGTCGCCTCGTCGATCTCGTCGAGCCACTCCTGCAGACTGTTGAGTGCGATCTCCGCACCCTGCCGAAGCAGATCGCATGTCCGTTCGGACGGGTGCTGCCAGGTCATGTCCGCACGGTAGCCAGCAGTGGTGCAAAATGCACTGGTCTTTTCCGATGAAGGTGCGAACTGCCACACCGTACTGGCTGGTATGTGAGGTCATCATCGAGGCACCACCCAGCGAACGCCTCATCAACGGAGTCCCCGCACATGACCCGTCAGAGCGAGCACATCGACGTGCTGATCATCGGCGCCGGCATCTCCGGCATCGGCGCTGCCCACTACCTGCAGACCGAGCGGCCCGGCAGCAGTTACGCGGTCCTGGAGGCCCGCGGTGTCTCCGGCGGCACATGGGCGCTGTTCCGCTATCCGGGCATCCGGTCGGACTCCGACCTGCACACCTTCGGCTACGCCTTCAAGCCGTGGCGCAACGACAAGTCGATCGCCACCGCCGATCTGATCCTCGACTACCTGCGGGAGACGGCGGGGGAGAGCGGCATCGAAGCGCACATCCGCTACCACCACAGGGTGCGCGGCGCGGCCTGGTCCACCGCCGAGGCCCGCTGGACGGTGGAGATCGAGCGTGCCGACACCGGTGAGACGGTCTCGATGACCGCGAACTGGCTGTTCTGCGCCGGTGGTTACTACCGCTACGACGAAGGGTTCACCCCCCGGTTCGAGGGCAGGGAGCGGTTCGCCGGACAGATCGTGCACCCGCAGCACTGGCCGGAGGACCTGGACTGCGCGGGCAAGAAGATCGTGGTGATCGGCAGCGGTGCGACGGCCGTCACGCTGATCCCGGCGCTGGCGGACACGGCCGGCCATGTCACCATGCTCCAGCGTTCGCCCACCTACATCCTTCCGGTCGCGTCGGAGGACGCGATCGCGAACACACTGCGCAAGGTGTTGCCGGCCGGCCTCGCCTACCGGCTCACCCGGCGCAAGAACATCGCCATGCAGCGCCTCATCTGGCGGACCTCGCGACGCCATCCACGAGTCGTGCGACGTCTCATCCGCGCCGTGAACATCAGGCAGCTGCCGGCCGGATATCCCGTGGACGAGCACTTCAACCCGCCCTACGACCCTTGGGACCAGCGGCTGTGCACGGTCCCCGACGCGGACTTGTTCAAGGCGCTCAAGAAGGGAACGGCCTCGGTCGTCACCGACCGGATCGCGACGTTCACCGAGACCGGCATCCGTCTTGAGTCCGGTCGTGAGCTCGACGCCGACATCATCGTCACCGCCACCGGGCTGAACGTGCAGTTGTTCGGCGGGATGGCGCTCTCGGTGGACGGTGAACCCGTCGACTTCGCCGACAAGGTGGCCTTCAAGGGCATGATGCTGAGCGGCGTACCGAACTTCGCTTTCGCGATCGGCTACACCAACTCCTCGTGGACGCTCAAGGTGGGCCTGCTGTGCGAGCACTTCACCCGGCTGCTCGGACACATGGACGCAACTGGCACGGACATCTGCTGCCCCGAGCTCCCCGACCCGGCCATGCCGACCCGTCCGCTGCTCGACTTCGGTGCCGGATACGTCAAGCGGTCCCTCCACGTGATGCCGCGTCAAGGACTCGCCTATCCCTGGCTCATGTCGATGAACTACCACTCCGACGTCAAACTGCTGCGCGGCGGCCCCGTCGAGGACGACAACCTGCGCTTCGCCTCCGCCGCACGCCACGCGAAGGCCCAGACGTCGGCATGAGCGACGACCGCTTCGCTCCCGTAGGACGCGACATCACCCCGTGCCACCGGACGCACGGCGACGACCTACGGCTGCGTCGGCCGGGGCTTCATCGTCATCCGCTCCGACAACCGTGACCCCGGCCGGTCCACGAGGATCGCGGCGCAGCCGCCGGGCGAGCCGTGTCAGGCGCGGGTTCGCCCGCGGTCCGCCCGCGGCGACGTGTACGGCGACGTGTACGGCGACGTGTACGGCCGCCGAGACCCGGCCCAGGACACCACCCACCGGGCTGCTCGACCACCTCGGTACGGCGAGCGCGCACACGCCGTCGTGACCGGCGCGGGCTCGGCCACCGGGCTCGATCTCGCGCTCCGCCCCACCGGTCCAGGGCCTGTCGTCACATTCCCGTCGTCCGCCCGGAGGGCGGGCCCTGCGGCGTCAGGTGCGTGGGACGTACTTGGCTCTGTGCCCGGTGCGGTGAAGGGGGTCCCTCCCTGTTCGAGCGAAGCCGAGAACTTGGGGGCGCGTGCATGGCGTCGCGGGGCAGACGGGAATGTGACGACAGGGCCTAGCGAGCGGTGGGATCCAAGGCCTTCGCCGACGGGCCGGTGCGGGTGCGTGCCTCCGGCGGGACGAGGGCACCGTGTCCCGCGGAGCAGACGACCACGGTCTCGACCGGCGCGCCGCAGCCGGCGTGCGTGACCTCCAGGGGCGGGCCCTCGGGATCCGCCGCATGGCGGTCTCCCCACTGTTTGAGGGCGATCATCGCCGGCCACAGCTCCCAGCCCTTGCGGGTGAGCCTGTACTCGTAGCGGGTGCGGCTGCCGGGCTCGTTGTAGGGGACGGTGTCCAGGATCCCGGCCGCGACGAGTTTCCGCAGCCGGTCCGAGAGCACGCTCTCGGACAGCCCGACGTGCCGGCGGAAGTCGTCGAAGCGCCGTACGCCGTTCATGGCATCCCGTAGGACCAGCAGTGACCACTTCTCGCCCACCAGGTCGAGAGTCCGCTGGACCGTGCAGTTCTCGGTGCTTGTCTCGAGCCACGTCATGCGTCCCATCGTAGGCTGGCTTCGACGTTGACATCCAGACCTCGCCCTGGCTAGCTTCGAATTCCACATTCAGATCATCGAGGGAGCGACATGGGCAGGTCACGCACGTACGACTGGGAGGACCCCGCCGTCTCCGCCGCCGCCGTCGGGCAGCACAGCGGTCTCGACTTCCTCCGCGAGATGCAGGCCGGACGGCTCCCCGCCCCGCCGATCTCGGCGACCCTCGGGATGACGCTCGAAGAGGTCGAGCACGGCCGGGTCGTCTTCGCCCTCGTCCCGGGCGAGGAGCACTACAACCCCATCGGAAGCGTTCACGGCGGGGTATACGCCACCCTGCTCGATTCGGCGGCGGGCTGCGCGGTGCAGTCGGTCCTGCCGCAGGGGATGGGGTATACCTCACTCGACCTGAATGTGAAGTTCCTGCGCCCTGTCACCGTGGACACCGGCAAGGTCCGTGCCGTGGGCACCGTCCTCAACAGCGGACGTCGTACCGCCCTCGCGCAGGCCGAGCTCTTCGATTCCGGGGACCGGCTGCTGGCGCACACGACCAGCAGCTGTCTGCTGTTCCCCGTCTGACCGGCGCGCCCGCACAGGAGTGCGACGTACGGGAGGCAGGCAGCTATGACGGTGTACGACTACGACCGGCGCCGGACGGGGGTTCTGCTGGTCGATCCGCTGAACGACTTCCTCGCCGACGAGGGCAAGCTCTGGCCGCGTATCGCGGAGGTCGCGCGGGAGGTCGACCTGCGGGCCCACCTGTCCGAACTGGTGTCCACCGCTCGCGAGGTCGACGTGCCGGTGTTCTATGTGCCACATCACCGCTGGACACCGGGGCTGTACGAGTCCTGGTCCCATCCGAACCCGTCACAGCGCGCCGTGGACAAGAACCAACTTTTCGCCCAGGACGCGTTCGGCGGGGACTGGTACCCGCCCCTGCGGCCCGAGCCCTCGGACACGGTGGTCGCACAGCACTGGGCCCAGAGCGGGTTCGCCAACACCGACCTGGAGATGCGCCTCCGCCAGCGCGGCGTGGACCACGTGATCGTCATCGGACTGCTCGCGAACACCTGCATCGAGACCACGGCCAAGTACGCGATGGAACTCGGATTCCATGTGTCGCTGGTGACCGACGCCACAGCGGCGTTCTCGAGCGAACTCATGAGGGCCGCCCATGAATTGAACGGTCCGACCTACGCACATGTCATCACGGACACGAAAAGCGCCGTAGCGGCACTGAAGACATAAGGTCACAGGGTCAGATGGTGCAGAGGATGTTGGGCCGGCTCTGAGCCGGGCTTCACCGGAAGGATCCACTCATGGACGAGCGCTTCGACGTGGTCGTACTCGGAGCAGGACCAGGCGGCTACGTCGCCGCCATCCGCGCCGCGCAACTCGGCAAGCGGGTCGCGGTCGTCGAGGAGCGGTACTGGGGTGGTGTGTGTCTGAACGTCGGCTGCATCCCCACGAAGGCGCTGCTGCGCAATGCCGAGCTGGCGCACATCTTCACGCGGGAGGCGAAGACGTTCGGCATCAAGGTCGACGGCGAGGTCTCCTTCGACTACGGCGAGGCGTTCCGGCGCAGCCGCCGGGTCGCGGACGGCCGCGTCAAGGGCGTCCACTTCCTGATGAAGAAGAACGCGATCACCGAGATCGACGGCCGCGGCACCTTCCTCGACGCCCACACGCTTCAGGTCGCCCTCGCCGACGGCACCACGAAGACGGTCGGATTCGACGACTGCATCATCGCCACCGGTGCCACCCCCAAGTTGCTGCCCGGCACCCGGCGCAGCGACCGTGTCGTCACCTACGAGGAGCAGATCCTCGTCGAGGACCTGCCGCGCTCCATCGTGATCGCGGGCGCCGGGGCCATCGGCATCGAGTTCGCGTACGTCCTGCACAACTACGGCGTGAAGGTCACGGTCGTCGAGTTCCTGGACCGGGTCGCCCCGCTGGAGGACGCGGACGTCTCCGCCGAACTCGCCAAGCAGTACCGGAAGCTGGGCATCGACGTGCTCACCTCGACGCGTGTCGAGTCGATCGACGAGTCGGGCCCGCAGGTGCGGGTGACGGTCACCGGCAAGGACGGTGTACAGAAGGTGCTGGAGGCCGACAAGGTCCTCCAGGCGATCGGCTTCGCGCCGAACGTCACCGGGTACGGCCTGGAGGCCACGGGCGTAACGGTCACCGAGCGCGGCGCGATCGACGTCGACGGCCGCTGCCGTACGTCCGTACCGCACATCTACGCGATCGGGGATGTGACCGCGAAACTGATGCTCGCGCACAACGCCGAGTCCATGGGGATCATCGCGGCCGAGACGATCGCGGACGCGGAGACCATGGAGCTGGACTATGTGATGATCCCGCGTGCCACGTACTGCCAGCCGCAGATCGCGAGTTTCGGCTACACCGAGGCACAGGCGAAGGAGCGGGGCTACGACGTCAAGGTCGCCAAGTTCCCCTTCACGGCCAACGGCAAGTCACACGGCCTGGGTGACACGGTCGGCTTCGTGAAGCTGATCAGCGACGCCAAGTACGGCGAGCTCCTCGGGGGCCATCTGATCGGTCCGGACGTGACGGAGCTGCTGCCGGAGCTGACGCTGGCGCAGCAGTGGGACCTGACCGTGCACGAGGTCGCCCGCAATGTCCACGCCCACCCGACCCTGGGTGAAGCGGTGAAGGAAGCCGTGCACGGCCTGGCCGGACATATGATCAACTTCTGAGTCCGTGCGACGCGCTGGAGCACCGGCCGCGCGAGGAGGTCGCCTTCCTGCGCGCCGGGCTCGACACCTTGACGCCCGTAGCGCAGCCCCCGCGGTGATTTCCACCGCGGGGGCTGACGCTCACGAGGGGGTGGTGGTGCTGACGACGCGAACGGCGCCCTCAGGGGCGCAGCACCAGGCGGATCGGATCGCCCTTCTTGTGCTCCAGCCGTTCGACGGCTTCGGCCGCCTGATCCAGGGGCAGTACGTCCGAGATGGAGCGGGAGAAGTCCAGCCGCCCGTTCTCGGTGAGGTGGATGAGTTGCGCCACCGCGTTCGCGCCGGAGCCGAAGTGGCCCAGGAGCCGCAGCTCGCGGGTACTGAAGGTGGTGCTGTCCGCGATGGTGACCGGCTTTCCGCTCAGTCCGACGAGGACCAGCTTGCCGCCGTCGGCCAGCACGGACAGGGCCTGCTCACGTACCGGGGTGACGCCGGCGAAGTCGAAGGCGGCCTCGATACCGGCCCCGCGGGTGACGGCGGCGACCTTGTCCGCCAGACCGGGGTCGGCCGGATCGAGGGCGAGGTCCGCGCCGAAGGCCAGGGCCCGGTCACGGGCGGCGGGGGAGGGGTCGACGGCGATGATGGGGCAGGCGCCCACCATGCGCAGCAGCTGCACCCCGTGCGCGCCCAGACCGCCGATGCCCCAGACCCCGACCGCCTGGCCGGGGCGGACTCCGGCGGTGTCGGTGATGGCGCCCCACGGGGTGGAGACCGCGTCGGGGATGACCGCTCCCTGCTCGAAGGGGATCGAGTCCGGGAGCGATACCAGGGTGTCGATCCGGGCGAGCGCGAACTCGGCCCAGCCTCCGTCGTAGTCGACACCACGGGTCCAGCCCCGCCCGTCGCGGTACTCGCCTGCTTGGAGGACGACGCGGTCGCCGACTTCCCAGGCGCCCGCGTCCGGACCCGGCTCGGCGACGGTGCCGGCCACCTCGTGCCCCAGGGTCACCGTGTTGCCGCGCAACAGCGCGGGTGTGCCGCCGAGTTCTCCGGAGATCAGGTGGACGTCGGACAGGCACACTCCGGCCGCTTCCACCTTGACCAGGACCTCTCCCGCACCGGGGGTGGGCCGGTCGACCTCCTCGACCCGCAGCTCGTGGGTCGGGAAGTGCAGACGCACTGCGCGCATGACAGCCATGACGGCTTCCTCTCCGTACGTGATCTGTGCCGAGATCTGTACCGTGAAGTGTCACCGTTGGTGCCGCGGTTGAAGTCCGTTCTACGATCCGGGGGCATGACGACTCCCCCCTGCTACGCCTGCGGCCAGGAAGCGCGGTTCGGCGAACTTCCGCCCCGCGAACGCGTCGTGTCCGATGAGTACTGGCGGGTGGCTCACAGCTTCAACACCGCGGTGCCCGGCTGGCTGGTGCTGCTGCCACGACGGCATGTCACGGCCGTCCATGACCTCACCGACGCCGAGGCCGGGGCCCTGGGGGTGTGGCAGGTCAGGCTCTCCAGGGCGCTGCGCGGGGCGACCGGCTGCCTCAAGACCTACGTCGTCCAGTTCGCCGAGTCCGAGGGCTTCTCGCACGTGCACTTCCACATCGTGCCGCGCATGGCGGATCTGTCCGTCGCAGACCGTGGGCCGGGCATCTTCGGGCTCCTGGACCGTCCGGAGCCGGAGCGGGTGACAACGGAAGGCGCGGACCGTATGGCCCGCGCCCTGCGAGCCCGGCTTGACGGGCTCCCGCACTCCTGGGGTCCGCCGGACAGGCCCTAGTTCTGAACCCTGAGGGTGCCCCGGTCGCTCTCCCGCAGCGCGCGGCCGATGATCAGGCGCTGGATCTGGTTGGTGCCCTCGAAGATCTGCATGACCTTGGCCTCCCGCATATAGCGCTCGACCGGGAAGTCGCGGGTGTAGCCGGCGCCTCCGAGGACCTGGACGGCGTCCGTGGTGACCTTCATGGCGTTGTCCGTGGCGATCAGCTTGGCGATGGACGCTTCGCAGGCGAACGGGAGCCCCTGGTCCTTGAGCCGGGCGGCGGCGAGCGTGGTGGCGCGGGAGGCCTGGACCGCCGCGGCCATGTCCGCGAGGACGAAGGCCAGCCCCTGGTGTTCGATGATCGGGCGGCCGAAGGTCTCCCGTTCGCGCGAGTAGCGCAGCGCGTGGTCCAGCGCTCCCTGGGCCAGGCCCGTGGCGACGGCAGCGATGCCGAGTCGGCCGCAGTCCAGTCCGGCGAAGGCGATCTTGAGTCCCTGGCCCTCCTCGCCGATGCGGCGATCGGCCGGGACGCGCACGTCCTCCAGGCGGATGGTCGCGGTGGCCGACCCGGTCAGACCCATCTTGTGCTCGGGCGGATCGGCTATCAGGCCGGGGGTGTCGGCCGGGACGAGGAAGCAAGAGATCGCGCCCGAGCCCGCGTCGGACGTGCGCGCCATGATCGTGTAGAAGTCCGCGTGCCCACCGTGCGTGGTCCACGCCTTGGCGCCGTTCAGGACGTAGTGGTCGCCGTCCCTGACGGCCCGGGTGCGCATCGCGGCGGGGTCGGAACCGGCGTGGGCCTCGGACAGGCAGTAGGCGCCGAGCAGCTCGCCGCTGAGCATGTCGGGCAGCCACTCCTTCCGCTGCTCCTCGGTGCCGAAGGAGGCGAGGGCGAAGCAGGACAACGCGTGCACGGAGACGCCGACCCCGACGCTGGCCCACACGGCGGCGATCTCCTCCAGGACCTGGAGGTAGACCTCGTAGGGCTGGTCCCCACCGCCGTACTCCTCGGCGTAGGGCAGGCTCAGCAGGCCCGCCCGGCCGAGGGTGCGGAAGACCTCGCGGGGGAACTTCTCCTCGGCCTCCGCCTCGGCGACGCGAGGCGCGAGCTCCTTCTCGGCGAGCTCACGGGTCAGGCCGATCAGGTCGACGGCTTCCGGGGCGGGAAGCGTACGGGTAGCTGGCATGGGATTTCCTCGGTCGCTCTGGAAACTATTGATACGGCGAGCGATACAACAGTATCGTTTTTGGTACCGTGATGCCATGCAGTCCAGCGATGGATCCGGAGGCCCCCTCGTCGGTCTACGCGTCCTCGAGCTCGCGGGACTCGGGCCGGCTCCGCACGCGGCCATGGTGCTGGCCGATCTCGGCGCCGACGTGGTGCGCGTCGAGCGGCCCTCCGGCCGGGCGCTGCGGCTCGGCCCGGAAGACGCCACCGACATCGTGCGGCGCGGCCGCAGGTCGGTCTTCGCCGATCTCAAGGAGTCCGAGGGACGTGCGTTGGTACGGGCGCTGGCAGCCCGGGCCGATGTGCTGATCGAGGGACTGCGGCCGGGTGTCGCCGAGCGCCTCGGCGTCGGCCCCGAGGACTGCGGCAGGGAGAATCCGGGGCTCGTCTACGCACGCGTCACCGGCTGGGGTCAGGACGGCCCGCTCGCCCAGGATCCCGGGCACGACCTGAACTACATCGGTCTCACCGGGCTGCTCCACGCGATGGGCCGTGCCGGTGATCCGCCGCCCCCGCCGCTCAACCTGGTGGGAGATTTCGGGGGTGGGTCCATGCTCCTGGTCGTCGGCGTCCTGGCCGCGCTCTGGGAGCGCTCACGTTCCGGGGCCGGGCAGGTCGTGGACTCCGCCATGCTCGACGGGACGGCCCTGCTGGGTCAGATGACGTACGCGCTGCGCGGCATGGGCGAGTGGTCGGACGAACGGAGCGCCAACCTCCTCGACGGGGCCGCCCCCTTCTACGACACCTACGAGTGCGGCGACGGCAAGTACGTGGCCGTCGCCGCACTCGAACCGCAGTTCTTCGCGGCGCTGCTGGAGGGACTGGGCATCGGCGGGGCCCAGCTGCCCGCCCAGGGCGACCGCGGCGGCTGGCCCACGCTGCGGGCCCGGTTCGCGCAGCGGTTCGCCTCCCGTACGCGCGACGAGTGGACCGCGCACTTCGCCGGTACGGACGCGTGCGTCACCCCCGTGCTGACGTTCGCGGAGGCGGGAGCGCACCCCCATGTGGTGGCCCGGAGCACCCTCGTCGAGGTCGACGGCATCCTCCAGGCCGCACCGGCCCCGCGCTTCTCGCGCACTCCCAACCGGCGGCCCTCGGCCCCTGGTGCGCCGGGCGCGGACACCGAGTCGGTGCTGCGGGACTGGGGTGTCGGCTCCCCGGCCGCCACCCCCGCGGTCAGGGCGAGACCGCGTGCACGATGAGCGACGCCAACTCGGCGTAGGCCTCCGCGTCGGTCAGCCCCGTGCGCGCGGACACCTCGCCGCGCTGGATCTCCTGCATGGTGGCGGCGACGACCTCGCCCACGAAGGCCGCGTGGACGTCACGGAACGCGCCCGCGGCGACGCCGTCCGCGATCAGCTGTCTGATCCGGCCCGCGGCCAGGCGGGTGTTGGCCTCGTACACCTCGCGGGCCGGTTCGAATCCGGCCATGTCGTCGAGGAACCGCCGGGACAGCGGCCTCAACTGCTGGGCGACCGCGTTCAGGTAGACCACCACGCGCTCCGCGGGCGCGGAGGTGTCCGCCACCTGCTTCTCGATGGCCTCGGCCGCGCTCCGGAAGTAGTGCTTCACGGCCTCGCGGACCAACTCCTGTTTGCTGCCCGCCAGTTGGTACAACGTCGTCTTCGAGCAGCGCAGCCGCTCGGTCAGCTCGTCGAGCGTGAACGAGGCGAAACCTTCCGCCGCCAGCAGGGCGACCAGCCGTTCCAGCAGGTCGGTCTGGCGCGCTGTGCGACGTGTGGACGGCATGACCTCAGCGTAGCCGTTCCCCTTTACTCGGCAGGAGGTGCTGTCAGCGGGCGGTCCAGCCGCCGTCCACGACGACCGTCTGTCCGGTGACGTAGCTTCCGGCGTCGCCGACGAGCCACAGGACCGCGCCGACGATGTCGTCGGCGGTCCCCTCCTTGGGCAGCGGGGTGTTGCGGCGCAGGTACTCGGCGGCGCGCGCACCCTCGTAGAGCGGGCCGGTGATCTCGCTGCGGAAGAAGCCGGGGGCGACCGTGTTCACCCGGATCGAATGCCGCGCCCACTGCACCGCGAGTTCGGCGCTCAGGCCGGACAGGCCCGCCTTGCTCGCCGCGTACGAGGCCTGCGGGATGCCGGGGATGCCGACCCGGCCGCTGATGGACGAGACGTTGACGATCGCGCCCCGGCCGAGGGCGCGCATGTGGGGGAAGACGGCCTGCGCGAGCAGCAACGGGGCCAGCAGGTTGAGGTCCATGGTGCGGCGGACGGCGTCGAGCGGTTCGGACTCCGCGCGCTCGGTCGTGAACATGTTCCCGGCGGCGTTGACGAGGATCTCCGGCGGTCCCAGTCCCTCGACGACCGTGGGCACCACGGAGCCGATCCGGTCGAGGTCGGACAGGTCGCAGGGGACGGCGAGGCCGTCGATCCCCTGGGCGAGCTCGGCCAGCCGGTCGTGACGGCGGGCCACCACGGCGACCCGGGCGCCGAGCGAGGCGAGTGCGTGAGCCACCGCCGCTCCCAGGCCCGACGAGGCGCCGGTCACGACCGCCACCCGGCCGTCGAGGCCGAACATCCGTGCGGCGACATCGGGGTCGGGCGCCACGCGGGTCTCCCTTCGACGGCAGGGCGTGTCGGGGGCGGCTGACGCGCTGACCGCGGACCGGCCCGGCAGGCATCCTAGGCCGGGCTCTCCATCCTTACAAGGATTAACAGCATACTGATCACATGTCGCCAGTCATCAGCCGCGGCGGAACCGCATACGGCTGCGGGCGGACGCGGCGTCGATGACCCGGTTCTTGAGCGTGCGGCACACCCAGCGCTGGGTCGCCGTGAGGTGTTCCTCGGCGATCCGCGCGGCCTCGTCGGCGTCGCCCTGCTCGATGCTCGTCACGAGACGTTCGTGCGCCCGCTGCGCAAGGGCGCGGTCGGCGCGTGAGGGGTAGGCGCCCCGCGAGACCTGGAGGTCCGCCCACGCCTCCTCCTGGACCGACCAGAGGGACGTGAGGCTCTTCACGACGACGCGCAGGGTCGCGTTGGGGTCGAACCCGACGACGACGTCGTGGAACTCGCGCGAGGCCCGGGTGAACGCCGCACCGTCGTCGATGCAGCTCTCGCTCGCGGCGAGCAACTCCCGCAACTGCGGCACCACCGCGCGCTCGCGGTCCGCCCGCTGCGCACAGTGAGCCGCGCACAGCGGTTCGAGGGTGGCGAGGGCGGCGCCGAGGTCGGGAACCCCGACCTGCATGGCCTGGAGCGTCAGACCGAGGGCGTAGCCGGCGGTCCCGATGTCGGGAGCGTGCACCGTGGCGCCGCCGCGGTTGCCACGGCGCACCGTGATGAAGCCCTCGGTCTCCAGGATCCGCAGTGCCTCGCGCACCGAGGGGTAGCTGACACCGAACTCCGCGACGAGCTCGTCCTGTTTGGGGAGCGTGGAGCCGTCGCCGATGCCGCCCGCGAGGATCCGGTCGCGCAGCGCGGCGGCCACCAGCTCCGCCATGCGCATCTGCCCGATCTTGGTGTGCTCGGACCCTGTACGTTCCATGATTGCAAGGCTAGCAGTGATACGCGGGGGGACTTCAGGCTGTTCCGGGGTGCCGTGGCGGGTCCACGAGCTCGGCCAGCCGGGTGCGTTGCACCTTGCCCATCGCGTTCAACGGCAGGGCGTCGACCTGGGACCAGATTTCCGGAACCTTGTACGGGGAGAGCGCGCGCCGGCAGTGCGCGGTGAGTGCCTCGACATCGAGCGGGGGACCGGCACTCTGGACCACCGCGGCCACCCTCTGCCCGAGTCGGTCGTCCGGCACCGCGCACACGGCGACCGCGGCGACGTCCGGGTGCGTAGCGACGACCCGTTCCACCTCCAGCGGGTAGACGTTCGCGCCGCCGCGGATGATGACGAGCTTCTTGCGGTCCAGCACCGTCAGCCACCCCTCGCCGTCGACGGTGCCGATGTCACCGGTGGGGACCGGGCCGGGATCCGGTCGCCGGACGCCGCCGTGCTCCCAGAACCCGAGCATCGGCCGCCACATGTCGGTCCACGGCCCGACGGTGGTCCCGCCCAGCCGCAACTCGCCCAGTTCCCCGGTCGGCAGGCGTCGCCCCTCGTCGTCGTACGCCGCGACGTCGTAGTGCGGCAGCACCCGCCCGCTCGTGCCCGGGCGCCACTCGTGGCCCGGTGGGTCGATGGACACGACGGTCGGTGCCTCGGTCAGGCCGTAGGTGACCCGGGGGACCAGCCCGTGTGCCTCGGCGAACGCGCGGCGCAGCGCGTCCGGTGTGTCGCTGCCTCCGCTCCACACCTCCTGGAGCGGGCCGAGGTCGAGGTGCGGGCGTGCGGCGAGGTCGTAGAGCTGGGCGGGGGCGCCGTTCCACACCGTGACGCGCCGCGCGGAGATCCAGTCGGCGACCCCGTCGACGTCACGCCGGTCCATGACCACGCAGCATCCGCCGGCCTGTGCGGTGAGCAGGGTCGACAGCACCATGAGGTTGAGGATCGTCAGCGGGAAGCTGTCGCCCTTGCGCAACTCGGGGCCCCAGCCGCGGGTGGCGACCAGGGCCGCGCCGGGCAGGAGCAGGTTGCGCTGGCTGTGCACGACCGCCTTGGGGCGTCCCGACGTACCGCTGGTGAACGCGATGCCGGCCGGGGCGTCGAGAGCCCGCTCGGCCCGCGGAGCCGGTTCGGCGCTCGCCACGAGCCCGGACCATCGATCGGGGTCGACACAGTCGGGCGAGCTCAGTCGGCAGCGCGGTCCGGCCAGGACGACCGTCGGCTCGCAGAGCTCGTACAACTCCCGCTGCTCGCCTGCCGCGAGCGCTTCACCGATCCCCGCCCAGACGGCTCCGATCCGCTGCGCGCCGTGGAAGGCCGCGACGATGTCGAGGTCGTTGGGGAGACAGGCGGCGACGCGGTCGCCGGGGCGTACGCCGAGCGACCACAGCGCGCCGGCCGCGTGTCGGGCCCGGTCGTCGAGTTCGGCGTACGACCAGGCGCCGGAGACGGCCTCGATCGCCGTCGCGTGCGGGCGGGCGGTGAGCGAGGCGTCCAGTACCTCGGCGATGCTCCCCGGTACGGCCCTTCCCCGACCGGACGTCAGGCCTCGGGAACCCTCATGTGCGTACTGCGGTGTGCCACCGGCATCGGTACGACTCATGCCCTCTTATTATCACTATCCTTGTAAAGATTCATCCTATAGGCTCGGGCCGGATGCCAGGTCCGCCCCCGCTGACGGAGGAGTGGTCGACACGTGAAGGCAGGCGCGCCGTGGGTCGGCCCGAGGACACACACCGGCCCGCTGTCGGGAGTGCGTGTGGTCGATCTGACGGCGATGGTCATGGGCCCCTACTGCACCCAGATCATGGCCGACATGGGGGCGGACGTGATCAAGATCGAGCCCCCCGGCGGCGACAACACCCGCTACATATCGGTCGGGCCGGAACCGGGTATGGCGGGCGTCTTCGTCAATGTGAACCGCGGGAAGCGCAGCGTGGTGCTGGATCTGCGTTCCGGCGACGGCAAGGACGCGTTGCGCGAACTCATCGGGAACGGCGATGTGTTCATCCATTCGATGCGTGCGAAGGCGATCGCCGGGCTCGGATTCGGTTACGAGGAAGTGGCCGCCGTCAATCCGTCGGTGATCTACACCAACTGTTACGGATACGGCCGCCGCGGCCCCGACGCTGATCTCACCGCCTATGACGACACCATCCAGGCGGAGTGCGGTCTGCCGTTCGCGCAGGAGCAGTTGACCGGGCAGGCCAGCTATGTCGGCACCATCATGGCGGACAAGGTGGCCGGAATGACCGCCCTGTACGCCACCATGATGGCGCTGTTCCACCGCGAGCGGACCGGTGAGGGCCAGGAGGTGGAAGTCGGCATGTTCGAAACCATGGCCGCGTTCATGCTGGTCGAGCACGCCAACGGCGCGATGTTCAGCCCTCCCTTGGGCTCCGCGGCGTACCCCCGCGCGGTGACGCCCAACCGGAAGCCCTACCGGACCAAGGACGGCCACATCTCCGCGCTGGTCTACAACGACAAGCAGTGGTCGGCCTTCGTGAGTGCCGTGAAGCCGACGTGGGCGGGGGAGCACTTCGCCACCCTCGAACAGCGCGCCCGTCAGATCGACACCGTGTACGCCCTGTTGGGGGAGACCTTCCTGGAGCGTACGACGCAGGACTGGCTCGACCTGCTCAGGTCCCTCGACATTCCCGCCGCGCCGGTCCGCACCCTCGACGAACTGTTCGACAATCCGCATCTGAACGAAGCGGGGTTCTTCGAGACGGTGGACAGTCCGAACGGCCCCGTCCGTTTTCCCGGCATGCCGGCCTGGTTCTCACGAACTCCAGGTCGTGTCGCCGGTCCTGCCCCTCGGCTGGGCGCCCACACCGAGGAGATCGTGGCCGACCTGGGCAGGGCAGACACCTGAGCGAGGGAGTCGCAGAAGCAGTGACCAGTACCGGAGAACCCTTCAGCGCACGCTCCTGGCTGTTCGCCCCCGGCGACAGCGAACGGAAGATGGAAAAGGCGGCCGCCGGCCCGGCGGACATCGTGCTCCTCGACCTGGAGGACGCGGTGGCCGAGGAGAGAAAGCCCAAGTCCCGAGCGATGATCTCCTCCTTCCTGGCGGACCGGTCGCCCGAGGAGAGAGGTCGGCTGTGGGTGCGGATCAATCCCCTGGACGGCCCTCACGCGTTGGCGGACCTGGCGACGGTGATCCCCACGGGGCCCGGCGGCATCATGCTTCCCAAGGCGCGCGGCCGTGCGGATGTGGACGTTCTGGACCACTATCTGTCCGCGCTGGAGGTCTCCGCCGGGAGGGAGCAGGGCTCGACGAAGGTGATCGTCCTGGTGACCGAGACGGCCGAGGGCATGTTCACCACCGGCACCTACCGGGACGCGCCGAGGATGGTCGCCATGACCTGGGGGGCGGAGGACCTCGCCGACTCCGTGGGCGCCGGCCAGAACCGCAACCCCGACGGAAGCTACGGATTCACCTACGAGTTGGCCAGAAGCCTGTGCCTCCTGGGAGCGGCCGCCGCCGGTGTGGCCCCCATCGAGACCATCCAGGGCGACTTCCGTGATGTGGAGGGACTGCGCGAGCGGGCCGAGAAGGTGCGCCGTGACGGCTACCGAGGCATGCTGGCGATTCACCCCGCCCAGGTCGATGTGATCAACGCGGCCTTCACCCCCACAGAACAGGAACTGGCCGCGGCCCAGGAGATCGTCGACCTCTTCGCCGCCCGTCCCGGTGTCGGCGCCATCGGCCACCGGGGCGCCATGCTCGACCGGCCCCACCTCGCCCGCGCACAGGCGCTGCTGGCTTCAGGGGGACGGGCGTGAAGGTCGTTTCCGACGTCGGTGACCTGGACCTGAGTGAGTTCCTGCGCGTCGGTGACCACATCGTCATGGGCCAGGCCTGCGGTGAACCGACCACGTTGGTCGAGGCGTTGATCGAACAGAGCCCCGGCATCGGAGGTCTCTCGGCCTTCATAGCGACCAGCTTCTCCGGACGTTTCACCCCAGCGGCGGTGAGCGGGTTCTCCCTGGCCAGCATGGGGGCGATCGGCGCGTTGCGCTCCCTGACCAAGGAACACAGGCTCGGCGTGATCCCCTGCCATGTCAGCCAGATCGCCCCGATGATCGAGGCCGGGACCATCGGCTGCGACGTCGCTTTCGTGCAGGTCAGTCCCGCTGACGCGAACGGAGACCACAGCTTCGGCCTCATCAGCGACCATGTGCGGGCCGCGGTCACCAAGGCGCGCGTCGTCGTGGCGGAAGTGAACGAACAGGTGCCCTTCACCCACGGGGAACTGCTGCCCGCGGCGGAGATCGATGTCGCCGTACATGTCTCCCGCCTGCCGGTGGAGGTGCCACCAGGGAGCATCGGCGCGACGGAGGAGGCCATGGCGCGACACGCCGCCGCCTATGTCGAGGACGGCTCGGTCATCCAGACCGGGGTCGGCGCCGTCCCGGACGCCCTCCTTCGGCTGCTGCACGACCGCAAGGACCTCGGAGTGCACTCCGGCATGCTGGGCGACGGCCTGGTCGAGCTGGTGGAGGCGGGAGTCGTCACCAACGCGCGCAAACGCATCGACCGCGGGGTCTCGGTCAACGGCGCCCTCATCGGCACGAAGCGCCTCTACGAATTCGCCCACCGCAATCCGCGGATCCGCATGTGCGCCACCTCGTACACCCACGATGCCGCCGTGCTCGCCCAGCTGGACCGACTGGTCACCATCAACTCGGCCATGGAGGTCGATCTGACCGGCCAGGTGAACGCCGAACAGAGCGGTCCCGCCTACCTCGGCGGCACCGGCGGGCAGGTGGACTTCGTTCGTGCCGGCGCCCGCTCGCCCGGGGGGCACGCCATCATCGCGCTGCCCGCCACCGCCAAGGGCGGCACCGTCAGCAGGATCACCGCCGACCTGTCGGGACCGGTCACCACCGCCCGTAGCGACGTGGATGTGATCGTCACCGAATTCGGCGCGGCCGAGCTCAGGGGACAGACCCTGGCCGAGCGCACCAGGCGTCTGATCGCCGTCGCCCACCCCGACTTCCAGGAAGAACTGGCGCGGGCGGCCCACACCGTCCAGCGGCGGGGCTTCTGACACGAGGGCCGTGCCGTGAAGAGAGCCCTGCCGTACGGCTACCCGCGCAGCCGCGTGGCCGGCTGTCCGCGCAGCCGATCGGCGGCCAGTTCGCGAAGATCGCTCGACTTGATCTTCGCACTGCCCGTGAGCGTGATCTCCTCGTCGCGGAAGAAGAGCACATGGCGCGGCACTTTGTAGCTCGCCAGGCGTTCCCGCAGGAACGCGAGGATCTCCCCGGGTTCGAGGCCCGCGCCCTCGTGGGGGACGACGCAGGCGGTGACGACCTCGCCGAGTGTCTCGTGCGCGACGCCCACGGTGCGGGCCACCTTGACGCCGGGACAGTCGTAGAGTGCCTCGTCCACCTCGAGCGGTGAGACGTTCGCGCCGCCCGTCTTGATGATGTCGGTGAGCCTGCCCTCCCAGAAGAGCCGGCCGCTCTCGTCGAGGTGTCCGCCGTCGCCGGTGGGGAAGAAGCCTTCGGCGTCGAGCGTCTCGTCGAGCGGTGTGCCGAGGTAACTCAGCATCAGAGTGGGGCTCTTGACGCATATCTCACCGCGCTCGCCACGCTCGACGACGGCGCCCGTGAGGGGATCGATGATTTTGACCGCCACGCCCGGCAGCGGCTCGCCACTGCTGCCCGCGGTCACCTCCGGCGGGGTGTCGGCCGGGAAGCACGTCGTGATCGTGAAGGTCTCCGTGTTGCCGTAGGCGCTTCCCGGTTCGTGCCACTGGCCCGACACCGTGGGGTGCTGGGCGATCGGGGTCCTGAAATCCGCGAACCGTACGCTGCTCAGATCCACCTGGCTCCAGTTGGGCGCGCTTTCGAGCTGGGCCCACTGGTGCGGCCAGGCGAGGGGGAAGTTCACCCGCTCCGCCTGCATGAGGTCGAGCGCCTCGGCGGCGGCGAAGGTCGACTGCAACACCAGGGACCCGCCGCTGGCGAAGGTCGTACCGAGGCCCATGGCGAAGTTCCCCGACCAGAAGAAGCCGTTGGCCGTCCAGCAGCGGATGCCGTCCTCCGGGGCGAACCCGTACATGCGCCGGAAACGCCACAGTTGGATGGCGACACCGCGATGCGCGCTCAGGATTCCCTTCGGCCTGCTCGTCGAGCCCGAGGAGAAGAAGAGCACGGCCGCGTCGCTCGGCCGCACCGTCGCGGCCGTCGCCTCTACCAGCTCGCGCGACTCCTCGTGCCCACGCGCCAGGAAGGCTTCCCAGGTGTCGATGGCGTCGTCCGGCAGGGCCTCCCCGACCATGGCGAGCCGGCGCAGGAACGGGAACTTCGCCGACCGCAGTGTGCCGGACGGCGCCTTGCCGATCTCCGGCTCCAACTCGGTGAGAACGGCGGCCAGATCCTTCTTCAGCACCCGTCGCTCGAACAACAACACGCAAACGCAGGACACTTGGAGCAGGTGCTCCAGCTCGGGCGGTGTCGAGAACGTGCTGAGTGTGACGGCCACCCCGCCCGCCAGCGAGGTGCCGAACACCGCCGCGATCCATTCGGCGCGGTTGGTCATCAGGACGCCCACCCGGCTGTCCTTGCCCACGCCGCACGCCCGCAGGGAGCGCGCCACCTCGAGGGCGCGCTCCCAGAGCTCGGCGTACGTCCAGCGGGTGGTGCCCTCCGCCGTACGCATCACCAGCGCCTCGCGCTCGTCGTACAGCGCCGTCACCTCGCGCAGGAAGCCGGGCAACGTGAGCGGCCCGAGCCCCGGTTCGGCGCTCAACGGCGGCCCCGACACGATCGAAAGGGTCCGTACGGATTCGGCGTTCGTCTCAGTGCCCATCGCTCACCGCCCCATAGCTCCTCGTCGCGTCAGTACGGCAGCTCGACCTCGGCCGTGCAGTCCACCAGCAGGCCGCCGTTCTGGTCGCTGAGCCGCAGCTTCACCCGGACGAGCGGCACGCCCCATGTCGACTCCGTCTCCTTGCCGACGACCTCGGCGTCGAAATAGGTCACGTCACCCTCGAAGGCGGGGCCGCGGAAGTTCGCCTTGGAATGGCGCACCATGCCGTCGTGGCCGGCCCAGTAGGCGAGGTAGTCGGTGCACCAGGCGCCCAGCGTGGCGCCGTAGCCGTAGGCGCGCCCCATGCCGATCTCGCTCGCCCGGTCGCTGTCGATGTGGCCGCGCGAGGGTCCGACATAGAGCCCGTCGCGCTTGCGCGGGTCGATCTTGGCGCCTTCCTCGTCGAAGCCGAAGCCGTCCACCCAGCCGGGATCCTGGTTGATCCAGGGGTCCTTGACGCCGGGCGGCGCCACCCAGTGGAACGTGCCCCAGATGTTGAAGAGGAAGGCGCGGTACTCGGTGGTGAAGCTGGCGATGCTGTGCGGACCGATCACACGCCGTGGCAGCTTGTCGCCTACGCGCACCTCCTCGAAGTGCGGTGACACACCCAGCCGGTTCGACAGGAGCCACTCGTGGCGCAGCTTCTCGATCTCGTTCAGCTCGGTGCCGCTCCAGCGCTTCACCACCAGACTCTGGTCCTGGTACATGCCGCGCTTCTCCGCTTCAAGAGCGAGATAGCGGATCGCGGTGGAGCGCTCGCGCGCCACGAGCGTGCCGTGCTGGTTGGTGTGGGTGGTGTCGCCGCGCGAGAACATCGTGGGTCCGGCGAACTTCGTCTCCACCACCTTGTAGTCGTGGAAGCGGCGCTCCTGGAAGAGCTTGTCCCCGGCCCGTACGGGGCAGCCGTAGAACCACCATTCCTCGCCGCCGAAGATCAGGTGGCTGCCGGGGATGTATCCCACGCAGGCGGGCTGGGCGCCGTGCCCGTAGTCCAGGCCGACCGCGATGGACTGTGGTGCGACGAGGCCGCCGAACTTGGAGGCGCGGGCGAACTCCTCGTCCCAGTGGAGCGGATTGGGGTAGTCCATCGCCATCACCCAGCGGCGGATGTCGGAGGTGCTGCACGGGTCCCACAACTGCCCGCCGCCGACCGGTTTGCCCACGCGGTGGTCGACGTCGGAGAGGTCGAGTTCGGTGATCTCTGCTTCGGTGGACTTCTTGCTCACGCCTGCTCCCGATGCTCCCGGTTGAACGGCTCAACGGCTGAAAGGTCTATCGGTTGACGTCGACGACGACGCGGCCGCGCACCTCGCCCTCCATGAGCCGGCCCGCCGCGGTGATCGCGTCGCTCAGGCCGATCTCCCGGGCGATCGCGTCCAGCGCGGCCACGTCCAGGTCGCGCGAGAGCCGGTCCCAGGCGGTCGTCCGTGCCGCGCGCGGTGCCCGCACGCTGTCGATCCCGAGCAGGGACACCCCGCGCAGGATGAACGGGGCGACCGACGCAGGGAAGTCCATGCCCTGGGCCAGGCCGCAGGCGGCGACCGTGCCGCCGTAGCGCGTCTGGGCACAGGCGTTGGCCAGCGTGTGGCTGCCGACGGAGTCGATGACACCCGCCCAGCGCTCCTTCTGCAGCGGCCGGCCGGGCTCCGAGAATTCGGCGCGGTCCAACACGGTCACGGCGCCGAGCCGTTGGAGGTACTCGGCCTCCGACGCCTTGCCGGTCGCGGCGGCCACCTCGAAGCCGGCCTTCGTCAGGAGCGCGATCGCGACGCCGCCGACGCCGCCCGTCGCCCCCGTCACCAGGATCTCGCCCTGCTCCGGGCGGACCCCGTGCTCCAGCAGGGCGCCCACGCACAGGCTCGCCGTGTAGCCCGCCGTGCCGATGGCCATCGCCTGCCGGGCGGTGAAGGCGGTGGGCAGCGGCACGAGCCAGTCGCCGTCAAGGCGGGCGCGCTGTGCGAGGCCGCCCCAGTGGTTCTCGCCGACGCCCCAGCCGTTGAGTACGACGCGGTCGCCCTTGTGCCAGTCCGTGTGCGCGCTGTCGGTGACGACGCCCGCGAGATCGATCCCGGGCACCATCGGGTAGCTGCGGACCACGGGCGAGGTGCCCGTGATGGCGAGAGCGTCCTTGTAGTTCAGCGTCGAATACTCCACCTCGATGCCGACGTCGCCGTCGGGCAGATCCGCCTCGTCCAGCCGCGTGAGCGAGACCGCCTGACCCGTCTCGCCCTTCTCGATCAGGAGTGCCGAAAACATCGCAGAACTCGTCCTTACCTCGGCCGCCTCAGACGCTGACGCATATCGCAATCTCGCGATTGAGAATGACATTCTCCATATGTGTGGATGATGCTTCCATGGTGACGTGTCGGCGTCAACCGGCTGGGAGGTCCTCGCCTTGTTCGTTCTCAAGGCTAGCAATCATTGCAATGATTGAAATACCGTGGGCGCCATGGACTTCAGGATGGGGGAGAGCGCCACCACGCTGCGGGCACAGCTGCGCGGCATGGTGCGCGAGCACGTCCCGGCCGACTTCCTGGGCGCGTTCACCGAGGACCCGGCCGATCTGGAGGTCGCCCAGCGCTTCTGCCGGCTGCTGGCCGACCGGGGACTGCTGTGCCTTGCCTGGCCCGAGGAGTTCGGCGGCCGGGGCGCCTCGGTGTGGGAGCAGACCGTCGTCCGCGAGGAGATGTGGGCGCACCACGAACCCCGGGGAGCGCAGTACATGGGCGTCAACTGGGTGGGGCCCGCGATCATGCGGCACGGCACCCCCGAACAGCAGCGCCGGCACCTGCCCCCGATCGCCCGCGGTGAGGTGATCTGGTGCCAGGGCTTCAGCGAGCCGGACGCCGGATCCGACCTGGCGTCCCTGCGCACGGCGGCCCGCCCGGACGGAGACGGCTGGCAGGTCTCCGGCCAGAAGATCTGGACCTCCTACGCCACCATGGCCCAGTGGTGCTTCCTGCTCGCCCGCACCTCGCGGGGGGCCAAGAAGCAGCACGGGCTGACCATCTTCCTCGTGCCGATGGAACGGGCGGGCATCGAGGTCCGGCCCATCCGCTCCATGATCGGCCCGCACCACCTCAACGAGGTCTTCCTCGACGAGGTCCGCGTCGGCCCGGCCGACGTCCTGGGCACGGTGGACGACGGCTGGAAGGTCGTACGGGAGGTACTCGCGTTCGAGCGGGTGGGCATCGCCCGGTACGCGCGCTGCGAGCGCCTCCTGCAGTCCGCACCGTCCGCCCTCGGAGAGCAATGGGCCACCCTGCCCGGGGAGTTGCGGGGCCGATGGGCGGGGATGCTGGTGCACTGCCGGCGGGCCCGGCTGCTGGCCTACCGCGTGCTGTCGCTCCAACTCGAAGGAAGGGTCAGTCCGGCCGACACCGCCGCCTACCGGATCGCGGTCACCCAACTCGACCAGGACAGCGCCGAGGTGCTCATGGAGATCGCCGGGCACGGTCGGCTCACCGATGCGGACGGTCGCCGATTCCGGCGCGCGGTCCAGGACCACTGGCGGTACGCGCAGGCGTCCACCGTCGCGTCGGGAAGCATCGAGATGCAGCGCATCCTGCTGGCCCGGGCCCTGCTGGCGGCCGCGTGAACATCGACCTGAGCAGGGAGGCGACGGAATACGGCCGTCAAGTGCTGCGGGCCCTGGAGGCGGCCGGCGGCGACCGGCTCGTACAGCAGGCCGAGGAGGAGCCGGACCGTCGCGAGAAACTCGTGGCGCCGGTCCTGGCCGAGCTCGGTGCCTGGGAACTGGACGTAAGGGGCAGCGCCGACGAGTTGGAGGCGGCGGCCGCGGTCTGCCGGGCCGCCGGCCATTGGGCCCTGGCCTACCCGGTGGCCGAGCGCCTCTCCCGGCCCGCCGACCTCGACGCCGACGCGCTCCTCGTCGTCGGCGACGACGCCCCGGCCGGTGCGGTGGCCGACCTCGACCTGCGCTGGGTGGCCGTGACACTGGACGGCGAGCGCAGCCACGCCCTCGCCCTGCCGCGGAGCTCACCGCCCCGCCACTCGGCCTTCGTCGCCGACCTCGACCTGACGCGTATCGACGGCGACGGGGCGGCGGACGCCGTGCTCGGACTGGTCCTGCCGTGCTGGACCCTGCTCGGGATGCTCGACCGGGCGATCGACCTCACCCGCGCACACGTGGTCGTCCGCACCCAGTTCGGCCAGCCCCTCTCGGCCTTCCAGGCGGTCCAGTTCCAGCTCACCGACGCCGAAGTCGAGCGCGGCGGCGTCGAGATGCTGGCCAAGTACGCGCTGTGGAGCCTGCGGGACAGCCCCGCGGACGCGCTCGCCGACGCGCTCGCACTCCGGCTGGCGGCGCTGGAGGCGGCCCAGACCGTGTTCCGCGTCGCACACCAGTTGCAGGGCGCCACCGGGTTCTGCGACGAGGCGTTCCTGTCCTGGCTGTCGCGCTACAGCCAGCCGGTACGCCGACTGCCGCTCGGCCTGTCCGCCACCCGCGACCGGCTGGCCCGGCTGGTGGACCGGCGGGGGCTGACCGGGCTGTTCAACGACGCCCACGACCCACACGGACGGCCGACATGGTGACACACGACCAGCGGCTGCTCGCGGCACTCGCGAAGGGGCGGTGACCATGACACACCGGTCGACCTGGCCGGACGACCTCGGTGAGTTCCGTGTCGCGGTGCGGGAGTGGTGTCGGGAGCACGTGCCCGCGCAGTGGCGGCGGAACCAGACCGGCGTGCCGGAGGAGGAGTTCGTCGAGTTCCAGAAGGAGTGGTTCCAGCGGCTGCGGGGGGCCGGCCTGGCCGTCCCGCACTGGCCGCGGGAGTGGGGCGGCGGGATGCCGGTCGCCCACCAGATCGTGCTCCACCAGGAGTTGGCCGCACGGGACGCACCCAGACTGGTCCTCGCCTTCGTCGCGATCCACCACGCCGCCTCCACGCTGCTCGTCGCGGGCACCGACGCGCAGCGCCGACGCCACCTCCCGGCGATCCTGGACGGTGAGATCTGGGTCCAGGGCTTCTCCGAGCCCGAGGCCGGGTCCGATCTCGCCGCCCTGCGCACGACCGCCCGCAAGCAGGGCGAGGGCTACCTCGTCAACGGCCAGAAGCTGTGGGCGAGCGGCGCGCAGCACGCCGACTGGTGCCTGCTGCTCGCGCGAACCGACCCGCACGCCCCGAAGCGGCACGGCATCTCGTACTTCCTGCTGGACATGCGCAGCCCGGGCATCGACGTACGACCGATCCGGCAGGCCACCGGCGGCGCCCACTTCTGCGAGATCTTCCTCGACGACGTCGTCGTTCCCGCGGCCGACCTGGTCGGGCCCGTGAACGAAGGGTGGCGTGTCGCCCAGCGGACGCTGGGCGCCGAGCGCGGCATGACGATGCTGGAACTGGCCGAGCGCTTGGGCAACGCCGGGTTCCGGTGGCTGGTGGAGGCGTGCGGAAGGACCGGTCCGCACGGGCGGCGGCCGCTCGACGACCCATGGGTGGCCGACCGGCTGGCGGCCCTGGAGACCGAGATCACCGGTCTGCGGGCGCTGTGCCGGGACCTGGTGGAGCGGCACGCCCTCGGCACCGTGGGCCCGGCCGACGCCTCGATCGTCAAGCTCTACTACAGCGAACTGCTCCAGCGCACCATGAACTTCGGCGTCGAGATCGCGGGACCGGCCGGGCACACGGTGCTGGCGAAGCCGGCCTCCAGCGGCTGGGAGTCCGGCGCCTGGCTGCTCGACTTCATCGGCTCGTGGGAGTGGACCATCCCGGGCGGGACGAGCGAGATCCAGCGCACCATCATCGGCGAGCGCGGTCTCGGACTGCCCCGAGAGCCGGTGGGGAACTGATGGCCGCCGCGCCGGAGACCGAGGTGCGCGCCGAACTGCGCGCGGTCGCCCGCGAGTTGCTCGCGAAGGGGCAGGCGTCCGAAGGGGTGCCCCGGCGGCGCCTGGCCGCGGCCGGGTGGCTCGGCCTGGAGGTCCCCGAGGAACTGGACGGCGCGGGGGTGACCTTCGCGGAGACGGCGGTGGTGCTGGAGGAACTCGGCCGGGCGGCCACCCGCACCGGGTACTTCGGAGCGGCCGTGCTGGCCGCCGGGACACTGACCGCGCTCGAACCCACCGCCGAACGGGACGCGTTGCTGCGCCGGACGGCGAACGGGACGCGGGCCCTGACCGCCGCCCTGGTGGACGCCACCGACGACAGCCTGGTCGCCGGCACCCTCGACGACAGGGATGGTGCCGTGCCCTTCCGGATCGAGGACTCCACGGCGGGACCACGGCTGAGCGGTCACGCGGGCTTCGTGCCCGACGCCGCCGAGGCCGACCGACTGCTGCTCCTGGCGCTCGACCCGGTCGGCGCACCGGTGGTCGTTGTCCTCGCCCCGGGGACAGAGGGGCTGACGGTGACCGGGCAGCCGGTCCTGGACGCCACCCGACGGTTCGCTCTGGTGCGCGCCGAGGCGGTGGCCCCGGACGAGGGACGCGTGCTGCGCTTCGCAAGCGAACCGCGGCGCACCGTGGGCCGGTTGCTCGACCGGGCCGCCGTCGCGACGGCCTGCGACAGCCTCGGTCTCGCCGAGGCCATGCTGGAGGCGACGGTCGCACACACCCGCGGCCGTGAGCAGTTCGGGCGTCCGGTCGGATCCTTCCAGGCGGTGAAGCACGCCTGCGCGGACATGCTGGTACGGCTCTCGGTCTCCCGGCACCTGGTGTCCGAGGCCGTGCGCCTGATCGCCGAGGACCACGTCGAGGCGGGAGCCGCGGCCTCGATGGCGAAGTCGTACGTCTGCGCCGCCGCGGTCGACGTCGTCGGCAAGGCGATGCAACTGCACGGCGGCATGGGTTACACGTGGGAGAGCGGAATCCACGTCCACCTCAAGCGCGCCACGCTCAACCGTTCGCTGTTCGGCTCACCGGCCGCCCACCGCCGACGGCTGGCCGGGCGGTACCGATGACTTTCCATTGCCTGCGTCCCTAACAAACGCTAGATTGAAATGAGAGTGAGATTCTCTGTATGGAGAAGCTCATTCACCTCAACGACGAGGTCTTCGGGAGTCCGCCACCATGTTGCTGCCAGGGGCGCGCTACACCAGCGCCACATCGACAACCCTCGCCGAGGGCTGGAGTCTGGAACGACTCACCCCACCCAGCCGCCTGTTCGGCGCCAATGGTCTGCGCACCGGTCCGGACGGCCGCGTCTACGTGGCGCAGGTGACCGGCAGTCAGATCAGCGCGATCGACGTCAGGACGGGCCGCCTGGAGACCATCAGCGCCAAGGGCGGCGACATCATCGCACCGGACGACGTGGCCTTCGGCCCGCAGGGCGACCTCTACGCCACCGAGGTCATGGACGGCCGGGTGAGCGTGCGCGGCGCCGACGGCCGTACGCGCGTCCTGCGCGACGACCTCCCCAGCGCGAACGGCATCACGGTGCACCAGGGCCGCCTGTTCATCGGCGAATGCCGCATCGGCGGGCGCCTGTTGGAGCTCGATCCGAACGGTGGCGCACCCCGCGTGATGCTCGAGAACGTGGCGATGCCCAACGCCATGGAGGTCGGCCCCGACGGTCTCCTCTACTACCCGGTGATGGGCACCAACGACATCTGGCGGATCCATCCGGACGGCGGCGAGCCCGAACGGGTCGTGGGGGACCTGGGCGTCCCCGACTCCGTGAAGTTCGACTCCGAGGGCTACATCGTCTCCACCCAGGTGGCGACCGGCGAGGTGCTGCGCATCGATCCCCGCAGCGGCGCGCGCACGGTGCTGGCCGCCCTGAACCCCGGTCTCGACAACTGCACCTTCGTGGGCGACCGGCTGTTCGTCTCGAACTTCACCGGCGAGATCACGGAGATCCTGGGCGGCGGAGAGACCCGGACCACGCTGCCCGGTGGCCTCAACTGGCCGCTGGACCTGACCGTGGGAGACGACGGCACCCTCTACGTCGCCGACGGGACCTTCTTCTACGCCCTGCGCCCCGGCGGTGAGCTGCAGACACTCGGGATGCTCTTCACCCCCGGCTATCCGGGCTTCGTCCGCGGGGTGACCGCCGTCGGCGGGGGCGAGTTCGTCGTCACCACCTCGGGCGGCCAGGTCGCGCGCTACTCGCCCGGGAACAGGGAGAGCGAGGTACTGGCGCAGGACCTCGACCAGCTCTACGGCGTGGTGGTCGCTCCGAACGGGGCCGTGGTGACCGCCGAGTTCGGCACCGGCCGTGTGCTGTCCATCCGGTCCGGCCAGGTCGAGGAACTCGCCTCCGGCCTGAACCAGCCGCTCGGTGTGGCATTCGGACCCGACGGCACGTGCCTGGTCTCCGAATCGGGCGCCGGACGGATCGTCGCGGTCACCGGTGCGGGTGTGGACACGGTGGTGGACGGCCTGGAGAAACCCCAGGGGATCCTGGTGCGCGCCGGACGGCTCTACATCGTCGACACCGGCGCCAAGGCGGTGATCGGCGTCGATCTCGAGAGCAAGGCCCGGCACACCCTCGCCCGTGACCTGCCGGTGGGCGCCCCGCCCGGCGTGACCCCCAAACCGCTGCGGGGACTGCCGCCCTTCTCCGGGCCCCAGGGCCCCTTCGCAGGCATCGCCGCCGGGCCGGACGGCACGCTCTACGTCTCCGCCGACGCCGACGGCAGCGTGCTGGCCCTGCGCGAGACAGGAGGAACCGCACTATGACGCAGGACTTCCTGGGCCTCGACGGACGCGTCGTCATCGTCAGCGGCGCGGCGGGCGGAGGCATCGGCACCTCGGTGACACGCATGGTCGCCCGCGCCGGGGCGACCGTCGTCGCGGTGAGCCGCTCTCCGGAGAACCTTGAGAAGCATGTCGCGCCGCTGGCGGCGGAGGGCCTCGCGGTCGTGCCGGTCGCGGCCGACGCCTCCACCGACGACGGCATCGCGCTCGTGATGAAGGCGGTCGGCCGGACCGCCGGCGACCTGCACGGCCTCGTGAACGTCGCCGGCGGCGCCGCGCCCTCGACCTGGATGCCCTCGACCCGGGTGACCCGGGCGGACTGGCGCGCGCTGTTCACCCAGAATCTCGAAACGATGTTCTTCATGAGCCAGGCGGTCGCCGCCGAGCTCACGGCACAGGGCCGGCCGGGGTCGATCGTCTCGATCTCCTCCATCAGCGGCATGAACTCGGCGCCCCTGCACATCGGTTACGGCACGGCCAAGGCGGCGCTGGTGGCGGCGACCCGCACGATGGCCGTCGAACTGGCCGGGGACGGCATCCGGGTGAACGCCATCGCGCCCGGCGTGACCGAGACCCCGGCCTCGGGGACGTACGTCGACGAGGACGCCGAGCGGGACCGCCGCGCCATCGCGATGGGACGACGCGGCCGCCCCGAGGAACAGGCGGGGGCCATTCTCTTCCTGCTGTCCGACCTGTCGACGTACATCACCGGCCAGACCCTGCTGGTCGACGGCGGCCTCAATCTCAAATGGACCCACCTGGCCGCCGACAACACCTCTCTCTTCCTCAAGGACGAGTCGTTCCGAGCCGCAATGACGCGCTGACGCGGGCTGGAGAATGTCATGAGCGAAACCGCCGAGAACGAAGCCCTGTCGCAGCCGCTGACGATCGGTGTGGAGGCGTACATCTCCCAGGAGTACGCCCGGGCCGAGCGGGACAAGCTGTGGACCAAGGTGTGGCAACAGGTCGGGCGTGTCGAGGAACTCCCCGATGTCGGTGACTACCTCACCTACGAGATCCTCGACGACTCGATCATCGTCGTACGCACGGCGCCGGACACGCTCCGCGCCTACCACAACGTCTGCTCGCACCGGGGGCGCCGCCTCCTCGACACCCCGCCGGGCAAGAGGGACGCCCGCGGCCGCGGCAGGCAGTTCGTCTGCGGGTTCCACGGGTGGCGGTACAACCTGGATGGCCAGTGCACCCATGTGCCCGAACGGGAGGACTGGCCGTGCGGGCTGTCCGCGGGGAACACCGGCCTGACCGGGGTCGAGGTCGACACCTGGGGCGGCTGGATCTGGATCAACATGGACCCGGAGTGCGAACCGCTGCGCGACTACCTGGAGCCCGCGGCCACCCTGCTCGACCCCTTCCAGCTGGAGAACATGCGCTACCGGTGGCGTCGCTGGCTCGTCTTCGACTGCAACTGGAAGACCGCCCTCGAGGCGTTCATGGAGACCTATCATGTGCCGTACACCCACCCGGAGTTCATGAAGTTCGGCAGTTTCCTCGGCTGGTCCAGGGCCCAGGGCAAGCACAGCAACATCGGCTACGACGCGCCCAAGGGCCTGGACGAGAACCAGGCGAAGCTGCGGATCGGCGGCGGCACCGACCCCCGCGAGTCCACGGCCGAGCTGCAGAACTTCACCTGGGCGAACGCGAACACCAACACCACCCAGACCCTGGTCGACGCGGCGAACCGGCTGGTCGAGGAAGTGCCGGAGGACGCGACGGCCGCCGATGTGCTCAGGCACTGGCTGGACACGGCCCGGCACACGGACGCCGAGCGTGGTGTGAGCTGGCCGACCGTGGAACCCGCGCATGTCGCGAAGAGCGGCACCGCCTGGCAGATCTTCCCGAACTTCCAGATCGGGCACGCGCTGAACAACATGCTGTGCTACAGCGCCCGGCCCCATGGTTACGACCCCGACAAGTGCGTCTTCGAGGTCGCCGTGTACGAGCTGTACCCGCCCGGCGAGGAGCCGGTGACCGAGTGGGTGTACACGCCGGAGGACGACCCGGACTGGCGCACGGTCCTGCCACAGGACTTCACCAACATGGCCGCCGTCCAGAAGGGCATGAAGGCCCGCGGCTTCTCGGGCCCGAAGCCCAACCCGTACCGCGAGCGCAGCATCGTGAACCTGCACCACAACCTGGCCACCTACATGGGTACCGGCGAGCCCCGCGACCTCGTCTGAATCCCGCTCCCGTATGCCCTGAGGACGAACGACCCGAGTGACCGCCCGAGCCGAGGACTTCGCATGCCGAAATGCGCACCGACACAGACGCCTCAGACAGACCACGCGGCCCTCAGGGCGAAGTACCTCCTGGAGCGCGACAAGCGCCTGCGCGGCGAGGGGCAGAAGCAGTACCTGGAGGCCGAGGGCGAATTCGAGGAGTACTACGAGGCCGATCCGTACACGCCCGTCGTACCCCGGCCCCCGATCTCGCAGGACATCGACGTGGCGGTCCTCGGCGGCGGCCTCTCGGGCCTGATCGCCGCGGCGCGGATCAAGCAGGCCGGCGTCGCCGGCTTCCGGATCATCGAACTCGGCGGTGACTTCGGCGGCGCCTGGTACTGGAACCGCTACCCGGGCATCCAGTGCGACACGGACTGCTACTGCTACCTGCCGATGCTCGAAGAGGTCGGCTACATCCCGAAGCAGAAGTACTCCTTCGGGGACGAGGTCTTCGAGCACTGTCAGCGCATCGGGAAGCACTTCGGGCTCTACGACCACGCGATCTTCAGCACCCTGATCCGCTCCATGGAGTGGGACGAGTCGATCGGGCGCTGGCGGATCGGCACCAACCGGGGCGACGACATCCGCGCCCGTTTCGTCGTCATGTGCCAGGGCCCTTTCAACCGGCCGAAGCTCCCCGGAATCCCCGGCATCACGGACTTCCGGGGGCACACCTTCCACACGGCGCGCTGGGACTACGCGTACACCGGCGGCGACATGAGCGGCGGGCTCGACAAGCTCGCCGACAAGCGGGTCGCCGTCATCGGCACGGGAGCCAGCGGCATCCAGGTGGTCCCGCACCTCGCCCGCTCCGCCCGGCACCTCCACGTGTTCCAGCGCACGCCCTCGTACATCGACGAGCGCGGCAACGTACCGACCGACCCGGAATGGGTGAAGACGCTGGAGCCGGGCTGGCAGAAGGAGCGGCAACGCAACTTCCACACCGCGGCGTTCGAGGCCTTCGCGCCGGGCCAGCCGGACCTCGTCTGCGACGGCTGGACCGAGGTCAGCCGCAATCTGGCCGCGCATCTGGACGCCACCGACGGCTGGGCCGCGCTGGTGGATCCGGAGAAGTTCATGGAGCTCAGGGAGATCCAGGACTACCGGGCGATGCAGCGCCTGCGCGACCGCGTCGACGCCGTCGTCGAGGACGAGAGGACGGCCCAGGCGCTGAAGCCCTACTACCGCTTCCTGTGCAAGCGGCCGTGCTTCAACGACGAGTACCTGCCCACCTTCAACCGCCCGAACGTCACCCTCGTCGACGTGTCGGACACCAAGGGCGTCGAACGCATCACCGAGAAGGGCATCGTCGCCCACGGCGTCGAACACGAGGTGGACTGCATCATCTTCGCCAGCGGCTTCGAGATCACCACCGACCTCGACCGCCGCCTCGGCATCCGGCCGTTCGCCGGGCGCGCCGGGCTGTCGCTCTACGACCACTGGGCCAAGGGCTACCGCACCCTGCACGGCGTCATGAGCCACGGCTTCCCCAACCAGTTCTTCACCGGCTTCCTCCAGGGCGGCGTGACCGCGAGCACGACGGCGATGTTCGAACAGCAGGCCGAGCACATCGCCTACATCATCAAAGAGACCCTGGCGCGCGGCGCCTCGACCGTGGAGCCCACCGAGGAAGCGCAGGACCAGTGGTGCGCGACCGTCCGGGAGACCGCGGTCGACAACACCGACTTCCAACGGGAATGCACGCCCGGCTACTACAACAACGAGGGCGAGCAGCAGATCCGCTCACACCTGGGCGAACCCTACTGGCCCGGCTTCTACGCCCTGGAGGACCTGCTCCAGGCATGGCGCGACACGGGCGAGATGCGCGGCCTCGTCCTGAACGACTGACGAGCCCCGTCCCGCACCGCGCGCCCCGCGAGAGGAACACCTCATGCCCGAACTCAGATTCGACGACCGCGTAGCCGTGATCACCGGCGCCGGCCGGGGGCTGGGGCGCGCCTACGCCCTGCTGCTCGGCTCGAAGGGAGCGAAGGTCGTCGTCAACGACCCCGGCGGGAGTCCGACCGGGGCCGGCGGCGACACCGGTCCCGCGGACGAGGTGGTCCGGGAGATCACGGCGGCGGGCGGTGAGGCCGTCGCGTGCGCCGAGTCCGTGGCGACGGCCGAGGGCGGCCGGGCGATCGTCGAGTCGGCGCTCGACCACTACGGCCGGATCGACGTCCTCGTCCACAACGCGGGCATCGTCCGTTCGGCGCCGCTGACCGAGATGACGTACGAGGACTTCGACGCCGTACTCGACGTCCATCTGCGGGGCGCCTTCCACGTCGTACGGCCCGCGTTCCCGCTGATGCGCGAGGCGGGTTACGGCCGCGTCGTGCTGACCTCGTCGATCGGCGGGCTGTACGGCAACCACCGCGTCGCCAACTACGGCATGGCCAAGGCCGGGATGATCGGGCTGTCCAACGTGGTCGCCCTGGAGGGCGCCGCCGCGGGCGTGAAGTGCAACGTCATCGTCCCCGGCGCCGTGACGAGGATGGCCGAGGGCATCGACACCTCGGCCTATCCGCCGATGGGACCGGAGCTGACGGCTCCGGTCGTGGGCTGGCTGGCCCACGAGTCCTGCTCGGTCACCGGGGAGATGCTGGTGTCGATCGCCGGCCGGGTGGCGCGGGCCTTCGTGGGCGAGACCCCGGGCGTGTACCGGCCCGCATGGTCGATCGAGCAGGTCGGCGAGGAGCTCGCCGCCATCCGCGACACGAAAGACCCCTGGATCCTGCCGGTCGTCCCCTCGGCCCATGTCGACCACATCCGCAACAGCTTCGCGATGGCCAGGCACAGTGAAGGGGTAACACGGTGACGAAAGTCTTTGCACGCATTCTCGAACT
This sequence comes from Streptomyces sp. NPDC058086, assembly GCF_042885015.1. NCBI lineage: Bacteria > Bacillati > Actinomycetota > Actinomycetes > Kitasatosporales > Streptomycetaceae > Streptomyces > Streptomyces sp. NPDC058086. The sequence continues at coordinate 38,915 of NZ_JBHVST010000027.1, forward strand.
CTTCGAGGCCGAGGGCATCAACACCATCTTCGGCATACCCGACCCGAACTTCGTCCACATGTTCCACCTCGCGGAGGAACGCGGGTGGAACGTGGTCGCCCCGCACCATGAGGAGTCCGCCGGTTTCATGGCGGAGGCGGTCTCGCGCATGACCGGAAGGGCCGCGGTGTGCATCGGCACGCTGGGCCCGGGGGTCGCCAACCTGGCCGGAGCCATGATGTGCGCCAAGGTCGAGAACTCACCGGTCGTCTTCCTGGGCGGCCAGCGCGCCCGGATCACGGAACAACGGGTGCGCCGCGGACGCATCCAGTTCGTCAAGCAGGCCGCCCTGTTCGAACCCTCGGTCAAGTACTCCGCCAGCATCGAGTACGCCGACCAGACCGACGAGGTGATCCGTGAGGGCCTGCGCAAGGCACTGTCGGGGACACCGGGCCCGGTCTACATCGAATACCCCTCCCATGTGATCCAGGAAGACCTCGACGTACCCCCGGCGTTGCCGCCCGAGGCCTATCGCCTGGTCGGTCAGACGGCCGGTCCGGACAAGGTCGCCGAGGCCGTCGCGTTCATCCGCGCGGCCGAGCAGCCGATTCTCCTCGTGGGGCACGGAGTCCACACCTCCCGTGCCGGGGAATCGGTCAGGGCGCTCGCCGAGGCGATGGCCTGCCCCGTCATCCAGACTTCGGGCGGCACTTCGTACATCGCGGGACTTGAGGACCGTACGTTCCCCTACGGCTTCTCGGCGGCGGCGATCGACGCGGTGGTGAAGTCCGACCTGTGTCTGGCCATCGGCACCGAACTCGGTGAGCCGGTCCACTACGGACGCGGGCGGCACTGGGTCGCGAACGAGGCGAACCGCAGGTGGATCCTCGTAGAGCAGGATCCCCAGGCCGTCGGCGTGAACCGCTCGGTCGACGTCCCACTGGTGGGCGACCTGCGCGCGGTCGTCCCGCAACTCGTCGACGCGCTCGAGGACACACCGCGCACTGCGACTCCGGAACTCGCGGGCTGGATCAAACAGGACGCGGCCCAACTCGCGGAGCTCGCGGAGACGGCCCCGTCCGGCATGTCACCCGTGCATCCCGCACGACTGATCGTCGAGGCGACCAAGGTCTTCCCGAAGGACGGCATCATGGTCCGCGACGGCGGCGCCACGACCATCTTCGGCTGGACGTATTCGCAGGCCAAGCCCCATGACGTGATGTGGAACCAGAACTTCGGCCACCTGGGCACGGGACTTCCCTACGCGATCGGCGCCTCGGTGGCGGAGGGCGGCAAGCGGCCCCTGATGCTGATCACCGGGGACTCGTCGTTCCAGTTCCACATCGCCGAGCTGGAAACGGCCGCACGTCTGAACCTGCCGCTCGTCTGCGTCGTCGGCGTCGACTACGCCTGGGGCCTCGAAGTGGGCGTCTACAAACGCACCTTCGGCCAGGGGTCGCTGGAGACGGGCGTGCACTGGAGCAGGAACACGCGCCTGGACAAGGTCGCCGAGGGCTTCGGCTGCCACGGCGAGTACGTCGAACGCGACGAGGACATCGCCCCCGCCATCAAGCGCGCCTACGCCAGTGGCAGGCCGGGAGTCGTGCACGTCGCGGTCGACCCCAAGGCGAATTCGGAAGAGATGCCGAGCTACGACGAGTTCCGGACCTGGTACGCGGAAGGGACGCAGTGACCATGCGGGAGTATGCGAAGTTCTACATCGGCGGCCAGTGGACCGATCCGTCCGGGGCGGAGACCTTCGAGGTCGTGAATCCCGCGACCGAGGAGGTCTGCGGCAAGGTGGCCCAAGGTTCGGCGGCCGACGTCGACCGGGCGGTCGCGGCGGCCCGGCGGGCCTTCCCCGGCTGGTCGACGACCACGGGCGAGGAGCGGGTCGAGGTACTCCAGAACGTCCTCGACGTGTACCAGAAGCGGGCCGGTGACCTCGCCGCGGCGCTGACCGAGGAAATGGGCGCGCCGGCCGCGCTCGCGGGCGGCTTCCAAGTGGGCCTCGGAGCCGGGCATCTGACCACGGCGATCGCGGTGCTGAAGGACTTCGTGTTCGAGGAGCGGCGCGGCGCCACGCTGGTCGTGAAGGAGCCGATCGGCGTCTGCGGTCTGATCACCCCGTGGAACTGGCCCATGAACCAGATCGCGGTGAAGGTGTTCCCGGCGCTGGCGACCGGCTGCACCATGGTGCTCAAGCCGTCGGAGAAGTCGCCCTTCACCGGGCAGATCTTCGCCGAGATCCTGGATGCCGCGGGCGTTCCCGCCGGTGTGTTCAATCTCGTCCAGGGCGACGGCCCCGGCGTGGGGGTGCCGCTCGCCGGCCACGCGGACGTCGACATGATCTCCTTCACCGGTTCGACGCGCGCGGGCATCGACATCGCGAGGAACGCCGCGCCCACGGTGAAGAGGGTGACCCAGGAACTGGGCGGCAAGAGCCCGAACATCGTTCTCGACGACGAGGACTTCGCCGAGAACGTCGGCAAGGGCGTGGCCAACATGATGGGCAACTCCGGGCAGACGTGCAGCGCGCCGTCACGGATGCTCGTCCCCGCCGCACGTATGGACGAAGCCATCACCGTCGCCCGGCAGACCGCGTCCGGGATCACCGTGGGCGACCCCCATGGCGACTTCGTGATGGGGCCGGTGGTCTCGGAGGCCCAGTTCGAGAAGATCCAGTCGCTGATCCGGAAGGGCATCGACGAGGGCGCCACCCTGGTGGTTGGCGGCACCGGACGCCCGGACGGGCTGGAGAAGGGCTACTACGTGAAGCCCACCGTCTTCGCCCGGGTCACTAACGACATGACCGTCGCCCGCGAGGAGATCTTCGGGCCGGTGGTGACGATCCTCGGCTACGACAGCGTCGACCACGCCGTCGAGATCGCGAACGACACGGAGTACGGCCTCGCCGGCTATGTGGCGGGTGCGGACCTGGATGAGGCGCGTGCCGTGGCGCGTCGCATCCGGGCGGGATGGGTCGCGATCAACGACGCGTTCGACTTCGGCTGTCCGTTCGGCGGGTACAAGAAGAGCGGCAACGGCCGGGAGTGGGGCGAGTTCGGCTTCCACGACTACCTGGAGACCAAGGGCATTCTCGGCTAGGGCGTGATCCGCCGGACAGGACCTAGGGGGCGATCCAGACGACACCCCTGCACGCCTGAGGCGGCCTCATCGGGATGACGAGGCCGCCTCACGGAGCGGACATCCGGGTGCGGGCGGATGCGGGCGGGGGCGCCGGACGGGTCAGGCGCCGCAGGACCGCAGGAACTTGCGGGTGCGTACGGCGATCGGGAGCGGTTTGTCCGGCTCGCAGGGGTACATGTCCTGCTCGACGATGGCGAACAGCTCCACGCCCAGACGCTGGGCGGCCACCAGCACCGGCTCCAACTCCGGTACGCCGGAAGGGGGTTCGCACATCACACCGCGCTGCACGGCGGGACCGAACGGCACCTCGTTCTTGACGACGTCGGCGAGGATCGCCGGGTCGACCTGCTTGAGGTGCAGATAGCCGATGCGCTCGCCGTACGTCTCGATGAGCTTGACGCTGTCGCCGCCGCAGTAGGCGTAGTGCCCGGTGTCCAGGCACAGGTTGACCAGGTCGGAGTCGGTGGAGTCGAGGAAGCGCTCCACGTGGTCCTCGGTGTCGATGTGCGTGTCCGCGTGCGGGTGGACGACGATGTCGAGGCCGTAGGTCTCCTTGACCTCGTGGCCCAGCCGTTCCATGCCCTTGGTCAGGTGGGCCCACTGCTCGGCGGTCAGCTCAGGCGGCTCGATGATCTCGGCGGTCTTGTCGTCGCGCCAGAAGGAGGGGATGACCACCAGATGCTTCGCGCCCATGGCCTGGGTGAGCGCGGCGACCTCGCTGACGTGTTCCCAGGTGGAGTCCCAGACGGACGGTCCGCGGTGCAGCCCGGTGAAGACCGTACCGGCCGACACCTTCAGGTCGCGCTTGTCGATCTCGGCGGTGAGCCGGGCCGGGTCGCTCGGCAGATAGCCGTAGGGGCCGAGTTCGATCCAGGAGTAGCCGGCCTCGGACACCTCGTCCAGGAAGCGTTCCCAGGGCACCTGCTGGGGATCGTCGGGGAACCAGACGCCCCAGGAGTCCGGTGCGGAGCCGACCCGGATGCGGTCCAGGGGAGCGGTCATGTCAGGAGGTCCCTTCGGGAGTGGCCGCCACGGGTGCTTTGAGGTCCTCGGCTTCGGGGAGTTCCTCGACGTCGACGCCGCGCACCTGGGCCAGTTCGTGCTTGAGCGCGGCGAGTTCGGCGCCGCCGGCCATGTGGTTGGTCAGCTCTTCGAGGCTGACCTCGCTGCGGGCGGCGCTGAGTTCCATGGTGCCCAGGCGCAACACGCTGAAGTGGTCGCCGACCATGTACGCGTGGTGCGGGTTGTGGGTGATGAAGATGACGCCCAGGCCGCGGTCGCGGGCGGCGGCGATGTACTTCAGGACTACGCCGGACTGCTTGACGCCGAGGGCGGCGGTCGGCTCGTCGAGGATGAGCACGCGGGCGCCGAAGTAGACGGCGCGGGCGATGGCCACCGACTGGCGCTGGCCGCCGGAGAGGGTGCCGATGGGCTGGTCCAGGTCGTCGAGGACGATGCCCATGTTGCGCAGTTCCTCGTCCGCGGTCTTCTTCATGCGGTCGATATCGAGGCGCTGGATCGGCCAGGGGCCCTTGGTCATCTCGGAGCCGAGGAAGAAGTTGCGCCACACCGGCATGAGGGGGACGGTGGCGAGGTCCTGGTAGACGGTGGCGATGCCCTTGTCGAGGGCTTCGCGCGGGGTGGAGAAGCGTACCGGGGTGCCGTCGACGAGGAATTCGCCCTCGGTGTGCTGGTGCAGGCCGGAGATGATTTTGATGAGGGTGGACTTGCCGGCGCCGTTGTCGCCGAGGACGCAGGTCACCTGGCCGGGGTGGACGGCGAGGGAGACTCCGTGCAGGGCACGGATGTTGCCGTAGGCCTTCCCGGCGCTGCGCAGTTCGACGATCGGGGCGGTGCCGTCCTCGGGCGGAGCGTCCGGGAGGATGGCGCCGGCGGGTCCGGATCCGTTGGTTGTCATGGGTCGGTTCACCTCCGGGTCGCCGCGCGGCGGACCCACAGATTGATGAGCGTGGCGCCGAGCAGCATCACGCCGAGGAAGGCCTTGAACCAGTCGGGGTTCCAGCCCGCGTACACGATGCCCTGGTTGACCATGCCGAACATGAAGGCACCGAAGACCGGTCCGATCGCGGAGCCGTAGCCACCGGTCAGCAGACAGCCACCGATCACCGCCGCGGCGATGTAGATCAGTTCCTGGCCGACGCCCTCGCCGGACTGCACGGTGTTGAAGGAGAACAGCTGGTGCATGCCGATGAACCAGGCGCCGAAGCCGACCATCATGAAGAGCGTGATCTTGGTGAAGGTGACCGGTACGCCGACCGCGCGGGCGCTGTCCTGGTTGCCGCCGACGGCGAAGATCCAGTTGCCGTACTTGGTGCGCAGCAGCACCCAGGTGGCGATCGCGGCGAAGACCAGCCACCACACGATGGTGATCTTCACTTGGACGCCGCCGACGTCGAAGGAGGACGCGAAGACCTTCTTGGCCTGGTCGAAGCCGTCCATGGTGCTGATGTCGTCGGTCGCGACGTTGCCGGTGATCAGCTTGGTCACCGCGAGGTTGACGCCTTGCAGGATCAGGAAGGTGCCGAGCGTGACAAGGAAGCTTGGTAGCCCGGTGCGGACCATCATCCAGCCGTTGAACGCGCCGACCGCCAGCGAGACGATGAGTGCGACGATCACGCCCACCCAGACGTTCATGGTCAGTTGGTAGCTGACCATGCTGGCGGTGAGCGCCGAGGTGATCACGGCGACGCCGGCCGAGAGGTCGAACTCGCCGCCGATCATCAGCAGGGCCACGGGCAGGGCCATGATCCCGATCGTCGACGACTGGTAGAGCACGGTCGCCATCGAGCTGCCGGAGCGTACCGACGGCGCGGCGATCAGGAAGAAGACGAACACCGCCACAGCGCCGAGGAAGACGCCGACCTCGGGGCGGGCGAGCAGCCGCAGCGTCAGGGAGCGCTGGGCGGTCCTGCCGTCGGTCTCCTTGGGGCCGGGGGCCGGCGGTGTGGTCACCGCCGGCTCAGCCTGCTGGGCCATGCTCATCACCGGGTGCCCTTCGCGGCGAACTGGGCGACGGCGTCGACGTTGGACTTGTCGACGAAGGCCGGCCCGGTCAGGATCGGCTGCTCCCCGCCGCCGCTGTAGTTGCCGTTCGTCTTGTAGAGCCACAGCGAGTCGACGGCCAGGTAGCCCTGGAGGTAGGGCTGCTGGTCGACCGCGAACTGGATCGTGCCCTTGCTGATGGCGCCGGTCAGGTCCTTGTTGAGGTCGAACGTGGCGATCTTCGCCTTGCTGCCGGCGTCGCCCACCGACTGCACCGCGGTCAGGGCGTACGGGGCGCCGAGGGTGACCACGTAGTCGATCGCGCTGTCCTGCTTGAGCTTGGCGGTGATCGTCGACTTCACGGACGGCATGTCGGTGCCGTTGACGTACAGGGTCTCCGTCTTGCCGCTGAAGGTCTTCTTCACACCGTCGCAGCGCTGGGTGAGTCCGATGTTGCCCTGCTCCTGGATCACACAGACGGCCTTCTTCGCGCCCTCCGAGTTCAGCCTCTTGCCCAGCGCCTCACCCGCCACCGTCTCGTCCTGGCCGAAAAACTCCATCAGGCCCAGCTTCTGCCAGTCGCTGACGCCCGAGTTGAGGCCGACCACGGGGATCTTGGCCGACGTCGCCTTGCTCACGACGTCCTTCATGGCGTCCGGCTTGGCGAGAGTGATCGCGATGCCGTCGACCTTCTGGTCGATGGCGTTCTGGACCAGGTTGGCCTGGCTGCCCGCGTTCGGGTCGGCGGAGTAGATCAGCTTGACGTTGTCCTTGGCGGCCGCGGCCTCGGCGCCCTTGCGGACGATGTCCCAGAACGTGTCGCCGGGTGCCTGGTGGGTGACCAGCGCGACTGTCATGCGGGGCGTGCCGGCCTTGCCGGCCGACACCGCCGCCCCGCTCTCCTCGGACTTCTTTCCGCCGGAGCTGCTGGAGCAGCCGGCTATGAGCAGCACGGATGCTGCTGCGGTCGCGACGAGCGGGGCGATTCTGCGGGTACGGGGGTGAAACGTGCGGTCCATCTTTCCAGCACCTCACTGTGCGACAGGGGAAAGGGAACGGGACGGCGCCGGGGCGACGGGCCCGTGCGGGGCTCGGACAGGACGTCCGGGGTCGATGCGGGTGACGCGGCTGCTTCGTTGGGACGGGATACAAGTCCCTGACGCACCCCCCTGTCAATACTTTGTTAAGACATCATTTCCTGAGCAGGTCCGAATGTCAGTACAAAGTCTTGACAGGGGGGTGCCATGGGTCCTACACCTAAGAGGCACCGGGCGCCCCGTTGCCCGCATCCCCACGCATCAGGAGCGTCACGCATGCCTGAGTCCGCTGAATCCTTCGACGCCGAATCCCTCGACGTCATCACCATGGGACGCATCGGCGTCGATCTGTATCCCCTGCAGACGGGTGTGCCGCTCGCGCAGGTCGAGTCCTTCGGGAAGTTCCTCGGCGGCTCGGCGGCCAACGTCGCGGTGGCCGCCGCCCGCCTCGGCCGGTCCACCGCGGTGATCACCCGCACCGGACAGGACCCCTTCGGCACCTATCTCCACCAGGCGCTCAAGGAGTTCGGCGTCGACGACCGCTGGGTCACGCCCGTCGACGCCTACCCCACGCCGATCACGTTCTGCGAGATCTTCCCGCCGGACGACTTCCCGCTCTACTTCTACCGGCGGCCCAAGGCACCCGACCTGGAGATCCGGACCGACGAGCTGGACTTCTTCGCGATCCGGGCGGCCCGCATCTTCTGGATCACCGGCACCGGCCTGAGCGAGGAGCCCAGCCGCTCCGCCACGCTCGCCGCGCTGAAGGCGCGTGCCAAGTCCGGCACCACCGTCTTCGACCTCGACTGGCGGCCCATGTTCTGGTCCGACCCGGACGAGGCACGCCCGTACTACGCCGAGGCGCTGCGCCACGCCACCGTCGCCGTCGGCAACCTCGACGAGTGCGAGATCGCCACCGGCGTACGCGAACCCCGCGCGTGCGCCGAAGCCCTGCTGGCGGCCGGTGTGGAACTCGCCGTCGTCAAACAGGGCCCCAAGGGAGTCCTGGCCGTCCACCGCGACGGCACCGTCGCCGAGGTCCCGCCGGTCCCCGTGGAGGTCGTCAACGGCCTCGGCGCCGGAGACGCGTTCGGCGGCTCGCTCTGCCACGGTCTGCTGTCCGGCTGGGAGCTGGAGAAGACCATCCGGTACGCCAACGCGGCCGGCGCGCTCGTCGCCTCCCGTCTTGCCTGCTCCTCCGCGATGCCCACCGAGTCCGAGGTCGAGGACCTCCTCGCGCGCGGCTGACCGACGCCACCCCCTGAACGGAGCCTGTCTTGAGCATCAGCATCCCCGACCTCGCCACGGTGCGCGCCCGGCATCCGGAGGCCATCGCCGAAGCGGCCGCCCGCCGGGTCCGCCGCCCGCTGATCGGCGACAGCGGCCGCCTGATGATCGTGGCCGCGGACCACCCCGCGCGCGGCGCCCTCGGCGTCGGCGAGCACCGCCTGGCCATGGCCAACCGCGCCGACCTCCTCGAACGCCTCTGCGTCGCGCTGGCCCGGCCCGGGGTGGACGGGGTGCTCGCCACCGCCGACATCCTGGAGGACCTGCTGCTCCTGGGCGTTCTGGAGAACAAGGTCGTGATGGGCTCCATGAACCGCGGCGGCCTGTCCGGCGCGTCCTTCGAGATGGACGACCGCTTCACCGGCCACCGCGCCGAGGACATCGAGCGGCTCCGCTTCGACGCCGGAAAGCTGCTGGTGCGCATCGACTACGACGACCCGGGCTCCCTGGAGACCCTGGGGACCACCGCGCGCGCCATCGACGACATGGCCGCCCGCCGACTGCCGCTGTTCGTCGAGCCGTTCATATCCCGCCGGGTGGACGGCAAGGTCCGCAACGACCTGAGCGCCGAGGCCGTCACCCGGTCCATCGCCATCGCCTCCGGCCTCGGTGGCACCTCGGCCTACACGTGGCTCAAGCTCCCGGTCACCGACGACCCCGACGACATGGCCGAGGTGCTGGAGGCCTCCACCCTGCCCGCCGTACTGCTCGGCGGCGAGGTCGGCGGTGACCAGGAGGGCGCGTACGAGAGGTGGCGCAAGGCCCTGCGGCTGCCCACCGTCCAGGGCATGGTCGTGGGCCGCTCGCTGCTCTACCCCGCCGAGGGCAGCGTGGAGACCGCGGTGGACACCGCGGTCGGCCTGCTCTGACTCCCACCCCGCCCGCGCCGACTCGCCGCCTCGCGAAGGCCCGCTCTGATTCCCGTAGAGGAGCCCCTCCCGATGACCACCACGCACCATCTGCCCGCGGGCAAGGCCGCCGCCGACGTCTACGCCGTGGACGTCACTCCCGAGTCGGCCGGCTGGGGCCACTCCAGCCTGCGGGTGCTCGAACTGCCCGCCGGCGGCTGGCACGCCTTCGACACCGGCGACAGCGAGTGGATCGTGCTCCCGCTCTCGGGCGGCTGCACCGTCGCGGTCGGCGGCGATACGTTCCGGCTCGCCGGCCGCGAGAGCGTCTTCAGCGGGGTGAGCGACTTCGCGTACGTGCCCCGCGACGCCCAGGTCTCGATCGCCTCGCGCGACGGCGGCCGGTTCGCGCTCACCGGCGCCCGCTGCAACCGCCGACTGCCCGCCCGCTACGGGCCCGCCTCCTGCGTCCCGGTCGAACTGCGCGGCACCGGCTCCTGCTCCCGCCAGGTCAACAACTTCGGCGCGGCAGCCCCCGCCGGAGGCGGTGATGGACAGGGTTTCGAGTGCGACAAGCTGATCGCCGTCGAGGTGATCACCCCCGGTGGCAACTGGTCCTCCTTCCCGCCGCACAAGCACGACGAACACCGGCCCGGCGAGGAGTCCGAACTCGAGGAGATCTACTACTTCGAGTTCGCCCCGCACGAGGGCACACCCGGCCTCGGCTACCAGCGCGTCTCGCCCTCGGGCCACGGCGCCAACACCGATGTGCTGGCCGAGGTGCGCGACGGCGACGTCGTCCTCATACCCGACGGCTGGCACGGGCCGTCCATGGCCGTGCCCGGCCACGACATGTACTACCTCAACGTCATGGCCGGCCCCGGCACCGACCGCGCCTGGCTGATCTGCGACCACCCCGACCACGCCTGGATCCGTGACACCTGGCCGGAGCGGCCGGTCGACCCCCGCCTGCCCCTCTACACCGCCCCCGAGAGGTCCTGATGAGCACCACCACCCGTCGCCTGACGACAGCCCAGGCACTGGTGCGCTTCCTGTCCGCGCAGTACAGCGAGCGCGACGGCGTACGCCACCGGCTGATCGCCGGCACCTGGGGCATCTTCGGCCACGGCAATGTGGCGGGCATCGGCCAGGCCCTCCTGGAGGCCGGCGAGGACACCATGCCCTTCCACCAGGGCCGCAACGAACAGTCCATGGTGCACGCGGCGGTCGGCTACGCCCGCCAGCTCAGCCGCCTCTCCGCGCAGGCCGTGACCACGTCCATCGGCCCCGGCGCCACCAACCTCGTCACCGGCGCCGCCCTCGCGACGATCAATCGCCTGCCCGTACTGCTGCTGCCCGGCGACTACTTCGCGACGCGCTCCGCCGACCCCCTGCTCCAGCAGCTGGAACACCCCGTCGAGGCGGATGTCTCCGTCAACGACACTCTGCGCCCGGTCTCCCGCTACTTCGACCGGATCACCCGCCCGGAGATGCTGATCCCGGCGGCGCTGAACGCGATGCGGGTGCTGGCCGACCCGGCCGACACCGGTGCCGTCACCCTCGCCCTGCCGCAGGACGTGCAGGCCGAGGCGTACGACTGGCCGGAGGAGTTCTTCGCCGAGCGCGTCTGGCGCGTACGCCGTCCCGCCCCCGATCCGTTGGAACTCGCCGAAGCCGTACGGGCGATCCGCGCCGCCGAGCGCCCACTGATCGTCGCCGGCGGGGGAGTGCACCACAGCGAGGCCGAGGCAGCGCTCAAGGCCCTGGTCGACGCCACCGGCATCCCGGTCGCCTCCACCCAGGCGGGCAAGGGCTCGCTGCGTCACGACCACCCCGCCGACCTCGGCGGCATCGGTCACACCGGCACCGCGGTCTGCGACGACATCGCCCGTAACGCTGACCTGATCATCGGGGTCGGCACCCGCTACACGGACTTCACCACCGCCTCGAACACGCTGTTCCAGCAGCCCGGCGTCCGCTTCGTCAACCTCAACATCACCGCCTTCGACGCCCACAAGCTCGCCGCCCGGCCGCTGGTCGCGGACGCGCGGACGGGTCTCGAGGCGCTGGCGGAGGGGCTGTCCGGCCACCGGGTCGACGCGGCGTACGAGGCTGATTACCGCGCGGGCAAGGCACGTTGGGAGGAGGTCGTCGAAGCCGCCTACCGGGCGGAGGACTCCGCCGTACCCACCCAGACGCAGGTCCTCGGCGCCCTGGACGCCGTCGTCGGCGACGACGACGTGGTCATCAACGCGGCCGGCTCGCTCCCCGGTGACCTGCACAAGCTGTGGCGGGCGCGCGGCCCGCGCCAGTACCACCTGGAGTACGGCTACTCCTGCATGGGCTACGAGATCCCGGCCGGCATCGGCGTCCAGCAGGCCGCCCCCGGCACGCCCGTCTGGTCGCTGGTCGGCGACGGCACCTACCTGATGATGCCCACCGAGATCGTCACCGCCGTCCAGGAGGGCCTGCCCGTCAACCTGGTCCTGATCCAGAACCACGGCTACGCCTCCATCGGCGGCCTCTCCGAGGAGGTCGGAGGCGAGCGCTTCGGCACCGCCTACCGGTACCGCGCCGCCGACGGCACGTTCTCCGGGGCCCCGCTCCCGGTGGACCTCGCCGCCAACGCCGCCAGCCTCGGCATGGACGTCATCCGCGCCAAGACCGTACGGGAACTGCGCGACGCCCTGGCCGCCGCGCGCGCCTCGGACCGGCCGACCTGCGTCTACGTCGAGACCGACCCGACGCCCACCGCACCGCCCGCCGAGGCCTGGTGGGACGTACCCGTCGCCGAAGTCGCCTCCCGCGACGCCGCGTCGGCCGCCCGTGAACGGTACGACGGCCACGCCGCCGCCCGCCGCCGCCACCTCTGATCCCGACCTCTTCGCCTGCCCCGCCACCGAAAGGCCCCCGCACCATGAAGACCATCACCCACTGGATCGGCGGCAAGCCCGTCGAGTCCGCCTCCGGACGCTTCGGTCCCGTCTACAACCCGGCCACCGGTGCCCAGGAGAAGCAGGTCGGCTTCGCCTCGGTCGACGAGGTGGACGCCGCCGTCGCCAACGCCAAGTCTGCGTACGAGAGTTGGGGCAACGCCTCGCTCGCCAAGCGCACGGCGATCCTCTTCAAGTACCGCGAACTCCTCGACGCGCACCGCGACGAGATCGCCGAGCTGATCACCGCCGAGCACGGCAAGGTGCACTCGGACGCGCTCGGCGAGGTCGCCCGCGGCATGGAGATCGTCGAGCTGGCCTGCGGCATCGCCGAGAAGCTCAAGGGCGAGCTGTCCACGCAGGTCTCGACCCGGGTCGACGTCGCCTCGATCCGCCAGCCGCTGGGTGTCGTCGCCGGCATCACGCCGTTCAACTTCCCGGCCATGGTGCCGATGTGGATGTTCCCGCTCGCCATCGCCTGCGGCAACGCCTTCGTGCTCAAGCCGAGCGAGAAGGACCCCTCCGCCTCCTTCCGGCTCGCCGAGCTGGCCTCCGAGGCCGGGCTTCCGGACGGTGTGCTGAACATCGTGCAGGGCGACAAGGTCGCGGTGGACCGTCTCCTGGAGCACCCGGACGTCGTCGCGGTCTCCTTCGTCGGTTCCACGCCCATCGCCAAGTACATCCAGCTCAAGGGCGTCGAGCACGACAAGCGCGTACAGGCACTGGGCGGTGCCAAGAACCACATGCTCGTCCTGCCCGACGCCGACCTGGACTTCGCGGCCGACCAGGCGATCAACGCCGCCTACGGCTCGGCAGGCGAGCGCTGTATGGCGGTCTCGGTCGTGGTCGCGGTCGGCGACACCGGCGACGAGCTGGTCGGCAAGATCGCCGAGCGGGCGAAGAACCTGCGCATCGGCCCCGGCAACGACCCCGCCTCCGAGATGGGCCCGCTGATCACGCGCGAGCACCGCGACAAGGTGGCGTCGTACGTCGCCGGCGCGGCGGTCCAGGGTGCCGAGGTCGTCGTCGACGGCACCGGCTACTCCGTCGACGGCCACGAGGACGGCTTCTTCCTCGGTGTCTCGCTGCTCGACAAGGTCCCGGTGACGGCGGACGCGTACAAGGACGAGATCTTCGGCCCGGTGCTGTGCGTGGTGCGCGCCGACACCTACGACGACGCCATCAAGCTCATCAACGCCTCCCGCTGGGGCAACGGCACCGCGATCTTCACCCGGGACGGCGGCGCCGCGCGCCGCTTCCAGCTGGAGGTCCAGGCGGGCATGGTCGGCATCAACGTGCCGATCCCGGTGCCCGTCGGCTATCACTCCTTCGGCGGCTGGAAGGACTCCCTCTTCGGCGACCTGCACATCTACGGCAACGACGGCATCGCCTTCTACACCCAGGGCAAGGTGATCACCACGCGGTGGCCCGACCCGGCCGACGCGGGCATCAACCTCGGCTTCCCCAGCCACTCCTGACTCGCAGTGGCGGCCGGTGCGGGGACAGACCACTTCGGTTCCCGCACCGGCCGTCCTCAGGACCGACCGTCAGGACGATGCGATGGCAAAGGTTCCCGTCCGCCGGACCGCCCGATCTCCACGAGCAGCGGCCGCCATGCCCGTGGGCCTGGACTTCGCGCTGGACCGCAACAGCCCCGTACCGCTCTATTACCAGCTCGCCCAACAGCTGGAGGCCGCGATCCAGCGCGGTGTGCTGAGCCCGGGCAGCCTGCTGGGCAACGAGGTCGAGCTCGCGGGCCGCCTCGGCCTGTCCCGCCCCACTGTCCGTCAGGGCATCCAGAACCTGGTCGACAAGGGCTTCCTGGTCCGCCGCCGGGGCGTGGGCACCCAGGTGGTGCACAGCCAGGTCAAACGCCCGCTGGAGCTCAGCAGCCTCTACGACGACCTGGAGAACGCCGGGCAGCGTCCCACGACCCAGGTGCTGCACAACGCGGTCGAGCCCGCGTCCGCCGAGGTCGCGGCAGCCCTGGGCCTCCCCGAGGGCGGCGCGGTGCACCGCGTGGAGCGGCTGCGCCTCACCCACGACCGGCCCGTGGCGGCCCTGTGCAACTACATCCCGGAAGGGCTGCTGGACGTCGACACCGCCCGGCTGGAGTCGACCGGCCTGTACCGCATGATGCGTGCCGTCGGCATCACCCTGCACAGCGCCCGCCAGTCCGTGGGCGCCCGCTCCGCCTCGCCGGAGGAGGCCGAGCGGCTGGACGAACCGGCGGGCGCCGCCCTGCTCACCATGCAGCGCACGGCCTACGACGACACCGGCCGCGCGGTCGAGTACGGCACCCACATCTACCGTTCCTCGCGGTACGCCTTCGAGTTCCAGTTGCTGCTCCGTACGTGAGCGCGCCGCGACCGGCAGGCGGACGCCCGCCTCTCACTCGCTCGCCCGTCACTCCCCGGCGTCGCGGCGGGCCCGGTCGCGGCGGCGCAGCAGGAGGAAGCCGCCCGCGAGGGCGGCGACGCCGGTGGCGGCGGTCCAGGCCGGCAGGTCGGAGGAACCGGTGGCGGCCAGGTCGTCGCCCTTCCCACCGAGGGGGCTCGCGGAGGCGGAGGGCGTGGCGGACGTACTGCCGGAGGGCGACGCACCGGACGTACTGGTGGTGGGCGTAGGCGATGTTGTCGCCTCGGCGGCGGTGGCCCGGGGGCGGGTGAACGCCAGCGTGCCGAAGCCGAGTTGGTCGTAGCCGCCGCTGTTGGGACCGTAGTCCCCGCCGCCCCCCTCGGGCGCGAACCGGGCCGCGATCTTCGTGAGGTGCGGCGCGTCCAGCCCCCGGCGCTCGGTGTAGTGGTTGGCGATCATGGCCCAGATCGGCCGGGCCATGGCCGGATCGACGGCCGCCGCCGCGGACGCGGTCTCCGAGCCCGACCAGATGCCGGGTGCGCCCTTCTTACGGGTGTACGAGGTGTAGGGCACGTCTCCGCCCAGGCTCCACTTGGCGACGTACTGGGCGCCCTTGAGGAAGCGGCTGTCGTCGTAGCCGTACAGGTCGATGCCCTGGTTCCAGGCCATCTCGCAGATGGTGCCCATCAGGCCGACGCCCAGCAGGGCATGACCCTGGTCGCGGCCTGCCTCGACCCATTCGGCCAGGCCGTCGGCGTACACGACCGGGATGGCGTTCTTGACGGAGCCCATCCCCGTGCCGTGCTTGAAGTACTCGACGGCCCGGTCGACCTTCGCCCGGTCGTCGCACAGGATGCCGATCGCGAGGACGGAGGCGATGTTCGTCAGGTCCCAGTTGGCCCAGTAGTTGGTGATGTAGGAGCCGTTGTGGTGGGCGAGGAAATCCTCGCTCAGCGGGTGGAAGACGTCGAGCATCATCTTCTGGAACCGGGCCAGTTCGAAGCCGTCGTGGCCGCGGACGAGCTCGGCGGCGTTGGCGAACTGGTAGCCGTAGAGGCCCGAGGCGAGGAACCGGTCGGCGCTGCCGTCGAGCCTCGTCAGCCTGGCCGACCAGGCGTTGAGGATGTCGCGGGCGGTGTCGGCGTGCGCGGTGTCTCCGGTGACGTGCCAGCGCAGGGCGTTCTGGTAGGCGGCGTGGATGTCGTTGTAGAGGGTGGCGTAGTTCTCGGGCGTGCCCGAGCCGCGGTAGACGGTCGCCTGGGGGTTGGCCGTCCAGGTGCTCTGGGCATGCCGGTTGGCCGTCAGCCTGGCGAAGCCGGCCGTGTAGGGCTGCGCGCCGGCCTTCACCTGGGTCGCCATGCGGTGCAGATCGGCCCGGGTGTGCAGCATCCCGGGGTGCGCGAAGGCACCGCCCGCCGCCGCTGCCGGGGCCGCCGCGAGGACGGTGCCGGCCACGGTGGCGCCCGCGGCCGCACCGGCGATCTTCAGCATGTTCCGGCGACTGATCTGTGCTGTCACTGACGTGGTTCCTTAGCGCTCGGTGCCCGGGGATGCCTACGCACAGGAGACGCCGTGGAACGCGGCCGATAACAGAAAGTCGCCCGGCCGTCCTTCATGGACGCGATGACGGATCCGGTCCGGCCATCGCGACCGCCCGTCATGCCAGCGGCACCCATGCGCCCCGCTCGGCGGAGCGGGACATCGCGTCCAGCGCGGCCGCGCTGTGCACCGCGTCGGCCAGCGTCGCGCCGTACGCGGTGTTGTCGGCGATCGACCGCAGGAAGTGGTGGGCCTCGATGACCTTGAGATCGTCGTAGCCCATGCTGTTCGCGGAGCCCGGCTGGAAGGCCGCGTACTCGCCGTCCCCGGGGCCGACGTACACCGTGCTCACGGGCTGGTCCTGGTACGACGTACCCCTGCTGACGCCCAGCTCGCCCATGCGCCGGAAGTCCCAGAAGACCGCGCCCTTGGTGCCGTGCACCTCGAAGCCGTAGTTGTTCTGCTCGCCCACCGAGACCCGGCAGGCCTCCAGCACGCCCCGCGCACCGGAGGCGAAGCGCAGCAGACAGTTGACGTAGTCCTCGTTCTCCACCGGGCCCAGTTCGCCGCCCGTCGCGCGGGTGTGACCGGCGGTGGCGCCGGTCGGGCGGGCCCGCCGAGGCAGGAAGATCGCGGTGTCGGCGGTCAGTGCCTCGATCTCGCCGAGCAGGAAGCGCGCCAGGTCGACGCCGTGCGAGGCCAGGTCGCCGAGGACTCCGCTGCCGCCGCGCTCTCGCTCGTAGCGCCAGGTCAGAGCGCCCTCGGGATGGGCCGCGTAGTCGCTGAACAACCGGATGCGGACATGGGTGACGGTGCCGATCTCGCCGGAGGCGATCAGTTCGCGGGCGGCGGCGACGGCCGGGGCACTGCGGTAGTTGAAGCCGACCGTGCCCTGGACCCCGGCCTTGGTGACCGCGTCCGACACGGCTCGGGCATCCTCGGCGGTCAGTCCCACCGGCTTCTCGATCCAGATGTGCTTGCCCGCCTCGGCCATGGCGAGACCGATCTCGCGGTGCAGGAAGTTCGGCGCGGCGATGCTCACCGCCTGGACCCGGGGATCGGCGGCCACCTCGCGCCAGTCGCGGTGGGCGGCGGCGAAGCCGTACTGGGCCGCGGCCTCCTCCGCCCGGCCCGGCACCTCGTCGGCGACGGCGACCAGTTCGGGCCGCAGGGACAGCCCGGGGAAGTGGTGGGGCACGCGGGCGTACGCCTGGGTGTGCACCCGTCCCATCCAGCCGAACCCCACGACGGCAACGCCGAGCGAACGCACCATGACTGCCCCTCTTTGGACCGGTCCAACGATTTCCCGGCTCACATTGAAGGCCGTTGCAGTGCGTGTCAACCCCTTTGACAAGCTCACCCACCGTATGGAACGGTCCAGGAATGGAGCCATGCAGACCATGAGAGCACCGACGATTCGCGACGTCGCCGAGCGGGCCGGAGTGTCGAAGTCGCTGGTCTCCCTCGTGCTGCGCGGCTCCGACCAGGTCCGTGACGAGAAGCGGCAGGCCGTTCTGGCCGCCGTCGAGGAGCTCGGCTACCGGCCCAACGCCGCGGCGCGCAGCCTCAGTGAGCGGCGCACCCGCACGGTCGGGGTGCTTCTCAACGACATGCGCAACCCCTGGTTCGTGGAGCTGCTGGACGGTCTGAACTCCCGGCTGCACGACTCAGGTCTGCACATGCTGCTCGCCGACGGCCATCTCAACCGGCGTCTGGGCGAGGACCTCACCCGTACCTTCGTGGACCTGCGTGTCGACGGTCTGATCGCCGTCGGCACCCTCCCGGCCGCCGAGGCGCTGCGGACGGCGGCCGGGCAGATCCCCACCGTGGTCGCGGGCGCCCGGGAGCCCGAGCTGCCCGGTGTCGACGTGGTCGCCAACGACGACGAACGCGGCGCCCGCCTTGCCACCGAACATCTCATCGGCCTCGGCCACCGCCGGATCGCGCACATCGCGGGGCAGGGGATGGTCGGTGAGCTGCGCCGCCGCAGCTTCGAGGCGGTCATGCGCGAGCACGGACTGGCCGCGGAGGCGGTCGTGGAGCAGGGCGACCTGACCGAGGAGGGCGGCTACCGTGCCACGGTACGGCTGCTCAGCGCCCGCGAACGGCCCACCGCCGTCTTCGCGTTCAACGACATCGCCTGCGTCGGCGCCCTCTCGGCCGCGGAGGAACTCGGCCTCCAGGTGCCGCGCGACCTCTCCCTCGTCGGCTACGACAACACCTACCTCTCACGGCTGCGGCACCTGTGGCTCACCACCGTGGACAGCGCCGGCCATGACGTCGGCCGCCGTGCCGCGCAGTGCCTGCTCGACCGGATCGCCGACCCCGCCCGCCCCGGCGAGGTCGTCCTCACCGCCCCGGCCCTCGAGGTCCGCGGCACGACGGCGCCCCCACTCGGTCAGGCGGGAGCCGGCGCCGCAGCGACGGCGGTGCGGGCGGTGAGGGACGCCGAGTAGCGGCGCAGCAGGAGTACGGCGGTGGTGGCGAGGCCGGTGAGCAGACCGAGCCAGATACCGACGGTGTCGAGGCCGAGTGGGTAGGCCCCCAGCCAGGCGGCGGGCAGCCCGACGGCCCAGTAGCCGATCAGCGTGATCCGGAAGCCGCTCCTGGTGTCGTCGAGGCCGCGCAGCAGTCCGACGCCGATGTTCTGCGCGCAGTCGAAGAACTGCAGGAACGCGGTGACGACCAGCAGATGCGTGGCGATGTCGAGCGCCCGGTCGGAGCCCGATTCGAGGAACGGGGCCAGCACCAGCCCCGGCAGCGTGACGTAGACGACGCCGACGACCGTCATCACGGCCGCCGCGCAGGCGAGCGCGGTGTTCTTGATGCGCCGGGCGTCGCCGATACGGCCGAGGGCGAGCTCGCGGCTGACGTTGATGGACGCGGCGTGGGAGAGGCCGACCGCCACCTGGAAGACGATGTAGACGAGTTGGTTGACGGCCGTGTGCGCGGCCAGCGCGGCCGGGCCGAAGGAACCGGCCATCAGCGCGGTGAGCGAGAAGAACCCGGCCTCCGAGCCGTAGGTGGCCGCGATCGGGACGCCGAGGCCGACCAGGCGCCCGACCGTGGCCTGGTCGGCCTCGGTGACGTTCAGGCTGAGCAGCGGTGCCAGCTCGGCGTCCCGCCGCGCCGAGACGTACAGGGCGAGGAAGGACAGCAGGTACACGGTGGATGTGGCGACGCCGATGCCCGTGAGGCCGAGCTTCGGCAAGCCCCAGGTGCCGTGGATCAGCACCCAGTTGAGGCCCGCGTTGACGGCGATGGACGCCACGGTGATCTGGAGCAGCGCCTGCGGGCGCCGCATCCCGACGGTGAACTGGCGGATCGCCTGGAACCACAGACAGGGCAGCAGTCCGGGCGCCAGCGCGAACAGCATCGTCCGGGCGCTGTCGACGACCGCCGCGTCCTGCCCGAGCAGGCCCAGACACTGGCCGACGAGGATCATGAGGACGGCCCCGGCGACACCGGCGAGCGTGGCCACGGCCAGACTCGCCCGGACGATCCCGCGGACGTCCTCGCGCGCCTTGCGCTGCTCGGCCTCGGTGGCGTTCTCCGCGCGGGCCGCCGCGGCGGCGATCTGGTTGCCCACGGAGGTGACCAGGCCGACGCCCATGGTCCGCACCTGGTTGAAGATCACGATGGCCAGGCCGCCGGCCGCGAGTTCCCGGGTGCCGAGCAGGCCCATCATCACGGTGTCGGTGGTGGTCAGCGCGACCTGGGCGAGCTGGGTGAGGACGAGCGGCACGGCGAGGGTGGCGAGCGCGCGGCTGTCACGGAGGAGAGTGGTCGGCATGAGGGTCATCGGTTCCTGCGGAGTTTGGTGAGGAGCTCGTCGATCTCCCGTTCGGTCGCGGGAGCGAGCAGTTCGCGGGCGTGCATCCAGTCGTCGTTGAACACCGTGTCCAGGTACTTCTCCCCGCCGTCGTTGACGAGCGCGACCATGGTCGTGCCCGGCGGCAGCGCGGCGAGCCGGGTCAGTGCCTCGTGCACGACACCGCCCGCCGAACCGCCGATGAGCAGTCCGGTCCGGGCCACGGCACGGCACGTCGCGAACGCCTCGACGTCGCCGACCTTGACGCCCTCGTCGATGAGCCCGAAGTCGACGAGCGCACCGATCTCGGCGCCCTCGGGGGTGCCGGTGCCGGACTGGTAGTAGTCGTGCGCGGGCCCGCCGAACGCGATCGATCCCTTGGGCTCGACGCCTATCGTCGTGAAGTCGGGTATGAGCGTACGCAGTTCACGTGCCGTGCCGCAGAGACCGCCGCCGGTGCCGACCGCGCCGACGAGTACGTCCAGCCTGCCGTCGAGCGCCTCGTGGAGCTCGTGGGCGACGGGGAAGTAACCCACGCCGTTGCTGGGGTTGTTGTGCTGCTCGGTGAAGATCGTGTTGTCCTGGCCGCGTGCCATCTCCTCGGCGTGTTCCTCGCGCGCGGCGGTGGCCAGTTCCTCGGAGCCGCCGTCGTCGTCGACGTAGACGAGCTCCGTGCCCATGGCCTTCATGGCGCGCAGTTTGTCGGCGCTGGCGTGGTGGTCGACGACGGCGGTGAAGGTGTAGCCGCGCTCGGCGGCGACGACGGCGAGTCCGAGGCCCGTGTTGCCGGAGGTCGACTCGATGATCCGGCCGCCGGGGCGCAGTTCGCCGCGTGCCTCGGCGTCGGTGATCATCTGCCGGGCCATCCGGATCTTGGCGGTGCCGGTCGGGTTGAACATCTCCAGCTTCAGCAGCAGTCGGCTGCCGGTCTCGGTGGCGGCGAGTTCGAGGAGAGGGGTGTATCCAATGAGGTCGGAGACGCGGGAGACCACGGCGGGGCGCTGAAGTGCTCCGGGCATGCGAAGGCTCCTGGGGGAGTCGGGCGACGTGGGGGTGTCGGGCATGTGGGGAGGTCAGGCGAAGTGGCGGTCGAGGCGCCAGCGCGGACGGGGATGCTCGGTCCGGTCGATGACGACCTTGGGCGGCAGGGGCAGGTCGTGGAAGGGCGACTCGTTGGAGTCCATCTGGTAGCCGGCCGTGTTCGGGTAGACGAGCAGGTCGCCGGCGCGTGGCCGTCGGGGGAAGGGGATCTTCCGCCAGGTGAGCATGTCCGACTCCAGACAGGTGGCCGCGCCCACGGCCGCCGGGTAGGTGCCCACGGGGGCGACCGCGCCGAGCGAGAGCAGGTGCGGCTCGGGCAGGTACTCGCTGTTGAACCACTGCTCGGACAGACTCAGGCTCGTGCCGTCCACGGTCAGCAGCCGGTACCCGTCGCGTTCCTTGACGCCCTGGATCCGGAAGACGCTCGCGCCCGCCTTGTCGAGCAGCGCCCGTCCGGGCTCCAGCAGCAGCACCACTCCGGAGTCGTTCAGCAAGGCGGCGAGGCTCTGGTCGTATCCCTCGGGGCGGGCGGCGAGCAGGGCGCGCAGCGCGTCCGCTCCGGCGACGGGGGAGTGGTACGGGTAGAAGTCGGCGGGGTCGAAGGTCCGGCCCGCGTGGTACTGCCCGCCGTGCTGCTCGCCGAGGAAGGTGCCCCAGCTGTCGGCGTCGGTGTAGGCGATCGGCAGCCCGCCGCCGACGCTGATCCGGCTGGCCTCCAGGCCCAGCACGCGGGCCTTGAGGCACAGTTCGAGCAGTCGCCCGGCGAGATCGGCCCGCGCCTGGACGGCGTATCCGGACAGATGGAAGCTGAAGCCCTCCATCCGTACCGCCTCGCCCGCCTGGGCGCACCGGTTGAGGGCGGTGGCAAGCTCGGCGTCGTCCATGCCGAACCGGCTGTGCCGCTGGGTGCCCGGCAGGCATCGCAGCAGCACCCGGGCCGGCCGGACCCGCCCGCTCACCACGGTGGTGACGAGCGCGTCGAGTTCGTCCAGCGTGTCCACGGCGATCAACGCGCCCTGCTGGACCGCGAGGCGCAGCAGCAGGGCGTCCTTGGCCGGTCCGGTGACGACGAGGTGCTCGCCGCGCATCCCGTGCCCGAGCGCCTCCCTCAACTCGCCGAGGGACGCCACGTCGACTCCCGCGCCCCCGGCCGCGGCGCGCTCCACCCACACCGCGGCCTTGTTCGCCTTCTTCGCGAAGTACACGAACCCGTCCACGCCCGCCTCGTCCAGAGCCGCGCGCATCGCCCGCAGGTTCGCGTCGAAGGCGTCGGGCAGCAGGAAGTGGAAAGGCCCGCCGAAGGCGTACGAGAGCTCTTCGAGCAGCCCGCTGCCCAGCACCGCGTCGGTCGCGGCATCGGGCAGTGCGGGCAGTGAGGGCAGCGAGGGACCGGTGGAGGGGGCATCGCTCAGCGCCACAGCGCCACCTCCGTACCGAGCCCCTGTGCCAGCGCGAGCTGCGCGAACCGGTGGCCGAGGGCGATGTCGGTGACGACCAGACCGCTGTTGTACGCGAAGATCCGCTCCGTCGCCGAGCCGCGTGCCGCGGTCGCGCCCGCCAGTATCTGCGGGAACTCAGCGTCGACCGCGGGGAGTTTGCCGTCGGCGTCCGCCATGTCGGTGCCGGTGACGTTCATCTGGGCCTCGCTGGTGGCGATGACCCGGTCGGCGCGGTGCAGGGTGGACGGTGCGAGACCGTGACCGACGAGGACGGACAGCGCGCCGGGCTTGAGCCAGTCCGCCTCGACGGCGGCCGGGGTGTGGCCGCCGGCTGTCGCCACGATGACGTCGGCGTCCCCGGCGGCGGCCCGCAGATCGGTGACGACCTCCACCTCACGGTCGGGGAAGTACGACCGCAACTGCTCGCGCACCGTGGCGATGCCCTCGGGGTGGGTGCCGGACAGCATCAGCCGGTCGAGGTCCGGCAGGGTGGTGAGCAGGAACGGCAGCGCGAGCCGCCCCTGCGTCCCGGTGCCGATGACCAGGGCGCTGCGTGCGCCGGGCGCCGCGCACTCACGGGCGAGCAGCGCGGAGACCGCCGGGGTGCGCAGCGATCCGATGCGGGAGCAGTCCATCATCGCCACCGGCAGTCCCGTGACGTCGTCGTAGACGGTCAGGGAGGTGTAGTAGTGCTGCTCGTCGCGGCCCTTGTCCAGGCCGTGCTTGTACGAGGTCTTGATCGCGACGACATCGCGGGAGCCGTCCCGGCCGAGCATCGCGTAGGCGACCGAGTGCCCGTCCGCGGGCTTGACCGTCAGTTTGCGGGGGTTGTCGGACTGTCCGGCGTGCAGGGTGCGGTTGGCGCCTTCGACGGTCTCGACGACATCGGCCAGGGATATGTCGATTCCGGCCAGGTCGCCGGTGGACAGGATGCGCAGGCTCCGGTCGTCGCCGGGGACGGCGGTGAGGTCGGTCATGGTCGTGTTCCTCCTGGGCGTGGGGGGCCGGGCGGTGGCCGGGTGCTCAGCTCGCGTGCGCTCGACGGGCGGCACGGTCGCCGTGCGCTTCCAGGGCCGCCTGGCCGTAGCCGTGTTCGTGGGCCTCGGCCAGCGGGCGGGAGCGGCGCCCGGGCACCCGTACGGAGGCGCGCTTGAGCCAGCGGTCGGTGCCGTCGTAACGCGCCCCGAAGGGGACCCGGCCGTGCACCACCAGGTCGTTGTCGACGACCAGGACCTCACCGGGGTTCAGGCTCACCGCGCGGGAGACGCGGGAGAGTTCGGCCGCCAGGCGCGCATAGGCGGCCCGGTGCGCCGGGGAGGCGTCCTCCAGCGGGGTGTACGCCGGGTCGAAACGCAGCGTCAGCCCGTCCCGGGCGTGGAACAGCGTGGGTACGCGGGGCGGGGCGGCGCCGTCGAAGCCCTGGGCCTCGGCGTAGGCGTCGTCCGGCAGGATCGGCAGCGACGGCCGGGTCAGCAGGCTGATGTCGGCCTCGTCCAGCTCGACCTGGCGGATGCTGGCGGCGGTGGTCGCGATGTTGTCGTGATTGCGCATGCAGCTGAGCATCAGCAGATGCGCGCGGCCGGGGTGGAAGGCGTCCTCGGTGTGCGGGCTGAGCAGCACCGTGCTGCTGGCGCCGGTCTGTTCGTCCTCGTGCCCGGGGGAGGGGACGATGTTGTGGACGTAGCGGCCGTCCTGCTGCCCCTCCCAGGCGATGGGGTTACCCATCAGGGTGGCCAGCAGGAGCAGGGTGATGTCGTGCAGGGCGCCGCTGTCGCCCGCGCCGGCCCAACTGGTGGGCGTGGGGCCGAGGTCGTGGTCGTCGACGTCCAGTCCCCCGAGGACGTACAGGCCGTCGGCCGTGTCGACGGGGCGGCAGTGGTGGCGGAGGGTGTCGCCGCAGGCGTCGGCGGCCTGGGCGACTCGTTCCAACAGGGCTTCGGACGTGGCGGATGTACCGAATTCGGCCAGTATTTTCTCCGCTGCCCGGCGGAGTTCGCCCACGGAGTGGGCATCGAGCGTGCGGACAGGTGCGGCTGCCGTGCTCATGGCAAAGAGATCCCGTTCTCTGGGTGTGTGTGGGGGTTGGCTGTGCCTGCGCTGTGAACGGGCGGAACGCTAGCACTTAACTTAGGTAAGGCAAACCTTACTTACTTTTCCATGGCTGAAACGCCGTCATCACCCCACCGGTCTGGGCCAGTTGTCGACGGCGGGCCTGCGGTTTGCCTGGTGAACCGGCGCTACGCCATCTTGCGGAAACGGCTGTCGTTAGGGTAGGCAACCCTAAGAACTTTTCGTTTCCTGTGAGACCGGATCGAGGACGTACGTGAACATCACCAGGCGCCAAGTGCTGTGGGCCGGCGGAGCGACAGGCGCGACAGCACTGCTGGCCGCTTGTTCGGGAGGCGACGACACCTCGGCCGAGCCGGCCGCCGCAGGCGACAAGCCCGAAAAGGGCGGCACCCTACGCATCGGAGCCCTGGGACGGGCCGGTGCCATCACCCGCGACCCGCACGGAACGCAGGGCAACGAGAGCGACTACCTGATCCTGGCCCTGGTGTACGACACGCTCACCGTGCCCGGCGCGGGGCCCAACACCAAGCCCCGCCTGGCCGCTTCGTGGGAGCACTCCGAGGACCTGAAGACCTGGCGTTTCAAGATCGCCAAGGGTGCCGCCTTCCACGACGGCACCCCGGTCACCGCACCCGATGTCGTCTGGTCGCTCCAGCGGCTGCGCAACACCCCCTCCGGCGCCGCGCGGCTGCCCGGCATCGAGGCGAAGAACATCAAGGCCGAAAGTGAGGACACGGTCGTCCTCGTCTCCGACTACGCCAACGCCGAACTGCCCCTGCTGACCCGCCTCACGACGTTCGTCCTGAAGAAGGACACCTCCGACAAGGAGCTGGAGAAGGCGCCGGGCACCGGCCCGTTCAAGCTCGACTGGTACCGCGGAGGCAACGCCCGCCTGGTCCGCAACGACAAGTGGTACGGCGGCACGGTCCACCTCGACGCCGTCGAGGTGACCATGTTCGAGACCCCGCAGGCGATGTCCAGCGCGCTGCTCGCCGGCCAGATCGACGTCGCCTCGAACGTCGGCGCCGTCGCCGCCCGTACCGCCGAGTCCCGCAAGGATGTCCAGGTCGTCCGCCGCCCCAACGACATGTCGATGCCCCTCGTCATGCGCACCAAGAGCGGCCCGTTCGCCGACGTGCGCGTGCGCGAGGCGCTGCGCCTGGCCGTCGACCGCGACGCCATGGTCAAGCAGGTCCTGTCCGGATACGGCACTGTCGCCAACGACATCATGGGCACCGGAGACCCGCACTACGCCAAGGACATCCCGCAGCGGGGGCGCGACCTCGCCAAAGCCAGGCAGCTGCTCGCCGACGCGAAGTTCGACCTCTCCAAGACCTACGACCTGGTGACCACCGAGGACATCTCGGGCCTCGCCGAGTCCGCCACGCTGCTCGCCTCCCAGGCGCGCGAGGCCGGCATCAAGCTCAAGGTCGTCAAGCAGGAGTCCGGCGCGTTCTACGAGAAGACCTGGCTCAAGGGCGACCTGTACACCACATACTGGGGCACCAACGACTCCGTGGTCTTCTTCGCCTCCAAGACCCTGGTCAGCGAGGCCGGACAGAACGAGGCAGGCTTCGACGACAAGGCCTTCGACACCTCGTACCGCAAGGTCATCGGCACCGCCGACGAGACGGCACGCGCCACGGCCCTGCACGGGCTGCAGCAGATCGAGTTCGAGAAGTCCGGCTATCTGCTGTGGGGCATGGCCGACGGCATCGACCTCGCGGTCGCCAAGGTGCGCAACCTGCCCAAGCTCCCGGGCTACGGCCGCGTCCAGCTCGAGAACGTGTGGCTGAGTTGAGCCGCGCGGCCGAGGACGACACGGTGGCCGCCCCCGCCCCCTCGGAGGCGGCCACCGCGCCGCGTCGCGGGGGCCCGCTCGCCGTGCGCGTCGCCGTGCGGATCGCCGTGCGGATCGCGGCGGCCGTGGCACGGCGGGCCCTGATGCTCGCGGTGCTCCTCGCCGTGGTGTTCGTCGCGGTGGAGGCGCTGCCCGGCGACGCCGCCACGGCGACCTCGGAACGCGGGGACAGCGCCGCCGACGTGGCGGCCCGGCGCCATCTCCTCGGCCTCGACCGGCCGTTGTGGGAGCGCTTCTGGGACTGGATGACGGCCCTGCCCACCGGCGACCTGGGCACGTCCGCGCGCGGCCAGAAGGTCACCGACCTGCTCGCCGACCCGTTCCCCAACACACTGCTGCTCGGCTCGGTCGCCTTCGTCCTCACCGTCGCCGCCGCGCTCGCGCTGGGCTGCTGGGCGGCCTGCCGCCCCGGCCGGCCGGTCGACCGGATCATCGGCCACGCGGCCACCGCCGCGTTCGCCGTGCCCGAATTCGTCGTCTCCGTCGGCCTGTTGCTCGTCCTGTCGCTGTGGACGGGCTGGCTGCCGGCCGTCACACTCACCGGCGCCGACGGCGACCCCACCACCTGGACCATGCTGATCATGCCGGTACTCGCCCTGGCCATCCCGCAGACCGGATGGAACACCCGGATCGTGCGCGGCGCGCTCGCCGACCAGGCCGCGACGCCGCACGTCGAAGCCGCCCACCTGGACGGACTGCCCGTCCACCGGGTCGTGCTGCTGCACGCGCTGCCCGGCGCGCTGCCCGCGATCGCCATCGGCGTCGCCACCTCCACCGGCATGCTGCTGGGCGGCGCGGTGGCCGTGGAGACACTGTTCAACTACCCGGGCATCGGCACCGTACTGGCGGGCGCCGTGGCCGGTCGCGACGCCCCGCTGATCGCCGGGGTCGTGATCTGCGCGGGCGCCACCATCAGTGTCGTCCTGCTCACCGCCGATCTCGTCCGCGCCCGGATGCTGGGAGCACGCCCGTGAGCACGCCTGCCACCGCGGCACCCCGCCGCGTCCCGTCCCATGTCCTGCGGCGCGTCGCACCGGGCCTGCTGCTCGTCCTGGCGGCCCTGACCGGCCCGTTCCTCGCCCCGCACGCGATCGACAAGCCCGTGACCGCCCCGTACGCCCCGGCCGGGGACGGCGCACCGCTCGGTGGCGACCAGCTGGGACGCGACGTCCTGAGCCGACTCCTGCACGGCGGTACGGCGCTCATCGGCAGCGCCCTTCTGATCGCCGTGGTCGTGACCGGCCTCGCCACCCTGATCGGCTGCGTCGCCGTGCTGCGCCCCGTGCTCGGCAGGGCGGTGGAGCGGACGGCCGACGTGGCCATCCTGCTGCCACCGGTCCTCGGCATCATGCTCATCGCGCTCGCCTGGCCGGACGGCGGACGCCTGGCGGTCAACACCGCGGCCATCGTCCTCGGAGTCCCCTACGCCGTACGGGTCGTCGCCGGCGCCGCGGCCCCCCTCGCGCAGTCCGGCTACATCGAGGCCGCCACCGCCCGCGGCGAGAGGCTCTGGTACCTCACCCTGCGCGAACTGCTGCCCAACCTCCGCGCCACCGTGCTCGCCCTGTTCGGCCTGCGCTTCGTGGAGGCGGTCTACGTCATCTCCATGGCCGGGTTCCTCCAGATAGGTCCCCAACCCCCGGCCTCCGACTGGGCGCTGATGGTCCGGGAGAACGCCCCGGGCATCCTCCTCAACCCCTGGGCCGTGGTGGCCCCCGGCCTGGCCATCGCCCTGCTCGCGATCAGCGTCAACCTCGCCTCCTCCTCCCTCGCCCCACGCCCCGTACGGAAGGCGGTGACCACCTCGTGAGCCACCCGGCCACCACGCAAGACGTCCCCGACGACGAGCCGGCCCCGGCACCCACCGCCGAGCCCCCGGCTCCCCTGGTGACGGTCACCGACCTCGAAGTCCGCCTCCCCGACGGCCCGTTCCTGCTCCGCCCGACCAGCCTGGTCGTACGCCCCCGGGAGATCACCGCCCTCACCGGCGCCTCGGGCTCCGGCAAGACGACCCTGCTGCGCGCCCTCGTCGGCCACCTCCCGCCGGGCGCCACCGTGTCCGCCGGAACCCTGGACGTCCTGGGCCACGACCCCTCGACGCTGCCGGCCCCGGCACTGCGCGAAATGCGCCGCACCCGGATCGCCTACGTCGGGCAGGACCCCGGCTCCGCACTCAACCCGCGGATGAAGGTACGCCGTCTGGTGGCCGAGACCGCCACGGACCGCGGTGACGAGGCGGTGCTCGCGCTGCTGCGCGAATGCCGGCTGCCCACCGACGACGGGCTGCCCGACCGGCGCCCCACCGCGCTCTCGGGCGGCCAGCAGCGCCGCGTCGCCCTCGCCCGCGCGCTGGCCCGCACCCCGGACGTCCTGCTCCTGGACGAGCCGACCGCCGGACTGGATTCCGCCCTGCGCGACGACATCGCCGAGCTGCTGCGCGACCTCGCCACCAGGCGCGGCCTCGCCGTGGTGATGGCCTGCCACGACCCCGAACTCGTCGCGGCCTGCGCCGACCAGGTCGTCCATCTGCCGACTCCCGCGCAGCCCCGGGTGCCCCGGGCGAGGACAGAGCCACCCCCCACCGAACGGGCACCTGCCACCGCCGAGGGCATCACGGCGCGCGGGATCAGCGTCGCCTTCCGGCACCGGGGACAGGCCCAACACGCCCTGGACGCGGTGGACTTCACGGCCGCGCCTGGCAGCGCCACCGGAATCGTCGGGCCGTCCGGTTCCGGCAAGACCACGCTGCTGCGCGTGCTGGCAGGCCTGCACCGGCCCGACGCGGGAAACGTCACCCTGGACGGGCAGCCGGTCGGGGCCACGGCACGCCGTCGCAGCCGTACGCACCATCGGCGCATCCAACTCGTTCCGCAGAACCCGCTGGGTACGCTCAACCCCTCCCACACCGTCGGTGCCGCGCTGGCCCGCCCGTTGCGACTGCACCGGGCCCTCGCCAAGAGCCAGGTGTCCGACCGGGTGGCGGAACTCCTCGAACAGGTCGAGCTGCCCGCCGACTTCGCCCGCCGCCGTCCCGCGGAGCTGTCGGGAGGCCAGCGGCAACGCGTCTCCATCGCCCGCGCGCTGGCCGCCGAGCCCGACTTCCTGCTCTGCGACGAGATCACCTCGGCCCTCGACCCGGACACGGCCACCGCCGTCATGGAACTCCTGCGACGGCTGCGCACCGAAAGGAACTTGGCGGTCGCGCTGGTCAGCCACGAACTGCACCTGGTGGCCGCCTACACGGACACGGTGCATCTGCTGGAGTCGGGTCGCCTGGTCCGCCACGGCCCCACCGCCGAGCTGCTGTCCGTCTGACGCGGAGGCCTCCTCGGCGCAGAGTTCGGCCGTGTGCGGGGCGCGGCGATCGGCCGCCGCCTCCCGAGGCCCATGAGGGTCAGGGCAGCTGCTTCAGGAGTTCGGCGGCGAGAGGGGCGGAGGACGCCGGGTTCTGGCCGGTGACCAGGTTGCGGTCGACGACCACCTTGGGGGCCCACGGCTCGCCCTCCTGGAAGTCGACGCCCGCCTCGACGAGCCGGTCCTGGAGCAGCCACTTCGCCTTGTCGGCGAGACCGGCCTGCGTCTCCTCGGCGTTGGTGAACCCGGAGACCCGGTAGCCCGCGAAGGCGTTGGTGCTGTCCTCCTTCGTCGCGGCGAGCAGCGCGGCCGGGCCGTGGCACACCACACCGAGTGGCTTGCCCGACTCCAGCGCGAGGGTGAGCAGCCGGCCGGAGTCCGCGTCGACCGCCAGGTCCTCCATCGGTCCGTGGCCGCCGGGGTAGAACACGGCCGCGTAGTCGGCGAGGTCGGCCTCCGCCAGCTTGATCGGCCGCTGGAGCGCGGTCATCGACGCGAGGGCGTGCGCGATGCGGTCGGCGCCCTCCTGGCCGCCGTTGACCTCGGGAGCCAGGCTCCCCTTGTCCACGGTCGGCACGACGCCGCCCGGCGTGGCGACGACGACCTCGTGGCCCGCGGCCTGGAACGCCTCGTACGGGGCGACGGCCTCCTCGGCCCAGAAGCCGCTCGGGTGGCGGGTGCCGTCGGCGAGCGTCCAGTGGTCGACGCCGGTGATCACGAAGAGAATCTTCGACATGGTGCGTTTCTCCGAGGGTGCGGGGGCGTTGCCGGTTGTTCCTGTCCTACGCCCCGACGCTCTGGACCCAGATCGTCAGGGCGGGGATGTCCTCGACCGTATGCGGCTCTGGCATAGGTGACCAATAGGGAGTGCGGTCAGAGCCATAGAAATGGCAATACCTGGACGCTGGACGCCACCCCAACTACTCTGTTCGTAACCTAATCAATTTGTTGAGTGCGAGAGGCGGGGCTCGGATGCACCCCTTCCGGAAAGCCGTAGAGGCGGGCGACCACACCGCGATCGAGGAGCTGCTGGCCGACGACGTGGTGTTCACCAGCCCCGTCGCCTTCAAGCCGTACCCGGGGAAGGCCATCACCGCGGCCATCCTGCGCGGCGTCTCCCGTGTCTTCACCGATTTCCGCTACGTACGCGAGTTCGGCGGTGCCGACGGTCGCGACCACGCGCTCGTCTTCACCGCGAAGGTGGGTGACAAGGAGCTCAACGGCTGCGACTTCCTGCACTTCGACGAGGACGGCCGGATCGACGACCTGATGGTGATGGTCCGCCCCCTCTCGGCCGCCCATGCGCTCTCCGAGGCGATGGGTGCCGAGTTCGAGCGGATCTCACGCGAGGCGGCGGAGGCGATGGGCGGCTAGAACATGATCCGCCGGACAGGGCCTAGGAGCCGTTCGTTCGCTTCAACTTGTGGGGTGTCGATCGGTGCTCGCTCGGGGGCAGTTCGTTGGGTTCGCGGTGCTCCCTGACCTCGTGGACCGGGCTGCTGTCCGGCTGCCGGGGCTGTTTTCCCCGGGTCGAGGCGGAGGCGGTTGCTGTTGCCGCTTGCGGCGGCCCCACCACACGACACCGATCAGCATCGCCACCAGCACGACGCCCACGGTGAGCGGCACGAGGACCAGCAGGCCCTGGGCCGCGGCGAGCACTGTCCCTTCCGTATCCATGGCACTCATGCGTCCCGAGTGCCCGGAGTTGTGCGCATGAACCGGGTGGCGCTGGTCCGGAGAGCGGCCGCCGGGACCTGAGGTGCGGGGTTTGGCGGGCCTTTCCGCGGCTACCCGCTCGCGGTGACGACAATGACATCCCAGCAAGAACTCATCCGATTCCTGGAGGACCGCTTCGAGTGTGCGCAGGCCTGCGCCGAGGCCGCCCGTGCCTGTGCGCTGCGGGCGAGCGTGGTGGATCCGGACGGGCCGAGGGAGCAGGAACTCGTACGACGCAAAGGCCTTCTGTGCGTGGAGGTGTGCGACGCGACCTGCCGTGTGCTGGCGGAGGAGGCCCGCCGGGACACGGCAGGCATCCGCGTCCAGGTCGAGTGGTGCCGTACCGTCTGCCGCGAGTGCGCGGACGTCTTCGACGAGCACCCTGGCGGCCAGGACAGCGCCAAGGCCTGCCGGGAGTGCGCCCAGGCCTGCATGGACTTCCTCGCCACACTGGGCCGCGCCTGAATCCCCGAAACTCCGCCGCGGAGTTCGGCTACGGCCTCGTTGACGCACCGGCGCCGCGGTGCGGACGATGGCCCGCATGCGACTTCTGCGGCGCGTTCGGGACGACCTCGCCACCGGCGAGAACCTGGAAATCTACGTCACGACCCTGCTCTCGCTGACCCTGGCGGCGCTCGGTGCACTCGATGTGGTCGGCGGCAAGGTACTGGCCGCGGCCACCCTCGCGACCCTCGCCCTGCTGGCCGGAGGGCTGCTGGGCAGCCGTCGGCAGGTCGCCGAGCTGGCGGCGGAGGTACGCGCCCGCGCCGCCGGCGACATTTCGGCGGAGGACTTCTTCAGTGGCGACAAGCCGGAACTCGTCCAACAGATACGTGGGGCACGGGACATCAGCATCGTTGGAGTGACCCTCGCCCGCACCCTCCGCAACTCGATCGACGAGCTGGAATGTCGAGCCGTAGCCGGATCCGTGATCAGGATCGCGCTCATCGACCCCGCCGGTACGGCGCCCGCCGAGGCCGCGCGCCGCAGCACCGTCCCCCACCGGCCCGAGGTGTACCAGAACCGACTGCGCACCTCGATCGACCTCCTGCGCGAGCTGCTCGAGAATCCAGGGGTGAGGGACAGGGTCGAGGTGAGGTTCCTGCCGTTCGTGCCGGCCTTCGGGCTGGTGCTGCTGGACCCGCGACGGCCGGGCGGCATCATCCATGTCGACGTCTACTCCCACAGCTCGGCCAGTGGGGACGCCGTGTTCACTCTGCGCCCCGACCGCGACGGGCACTGGTACCAGCACTTCCAGGCCGAGTTCGACCGGGTCTGGGAGTACGGCCGCCCGGCCGACGCCTCGGACGGGTTCCCCGGGTGAGGGGCCGCCGGGAGGGTCGCGGTCGGGGCGCCGGTGTCATCGGCATTCACAATTTCTGAAACACGTTCTACGGTGTGCGCCGTCAGGTCCGGCCTTGGGGAGCCAGGAGGCGCCGTGCATCTCGAATACACGCCAGAGCAGCAGCGGCTGCGGACCGAACTGCGCGGCTACTTCGCCGAGTTGGTGCCCGACCACGCCTACGCCCGATATGGCGACCCGGCCGCCCAGAAACGGTTCTACCGCGAGACGATCCGGCGGCTCGGCAGGGACGGCTGGCTCGGGGTGGGCTGGCCCACGGAGTACGGCGGGCGCGGGCTGACCCCGATGGAGCAGTTCATCTTCTTCGACGAGGCCGCCCAGGCAGGCGTACCGCTGCCGCTGATGGCGCTGAACACGGTCGGACCGACGATCATGCGGTTCGGCACCGCGGAGCAGAAGGAGTACTTCCTGCCCAGGATCCTCTCCGGCGAGATCGACTTCGCGATCGGCTACAGCGAGCCCGACGCGGGGACGGACCTGGCGGCGCTCAAGACCAAGGCCGTACGGGACGGCGACACCTATGTCGTCAACGGGCAGAAGATCTGGACGACGAACGGCGACACCGCCGACTGGGTCTGGCTCGCCGTCCGCACCGACCCGGACGCCCCACCCCACAAGGGCATCACCATGCTCCTCGTGCCGACCTCCGACCCCGGCTACTCCTGCACCCTCATCGACACCCTCGCCTCGCACGACACGACAGCCAGCTACTACGAGAACATCCGCGTCCCCGTCTCGCGCCGGGTCGGCGAGGAGAACAAGGGCTGGCGGCTGATCACCAACCAGCTCAACCACGAACGCGTCACCCTCGCCGCACACGGCACCATGGCGATCCGCGCCCTGCACGACGTCCAGCGCTGGGCCATGGACACCAAGCTTGCCGACGGCCGCCGCGTCGCCGACCTCCCCTGGGTGCGCCGCCGCCTCGCCCAGACCCACACCAGACTCGACGCGATGAAGCTCCTGAACTGGCAGATGGTGAACGCCGTCCAGGAGGGCACCCTCACCCCGCAGGACGCCTCCGCGGTCAAGGTGTACGGCTCCGAGGCGCGCCGGGACGCGTACGCCTGGCTCATGGAGATCGTCGCCGCGCCCGGAGTCCTCAAGGAGGGCTCGACGGGCGCCGTCCTGCACGGCGAGCTGGAACGCGGCTACCGCTCGGCTGTGATCTTCACCTTCGGCGGCGGGAACAACGAGATCCAGCGCGAGATCATCTCGTGGATCGGACTGGGGATGCCGCGGGTCCGGCGTTAGTCCGGCTGTGACCAGGCTTCATAGTTGGCACATAAGCAGGATGGTCGGCATCATGATCAATTGACTCCTCCGGTGCATTACATGCCTCGGCAGTCAGGCCTTGGCCAGGAGCGAGGCGTAGCGATCAAGGCGTTGACGGAGGATCTGACGAGGTCGACGCGGATCGCTGTAGTAGATGCCTGCGTCCAGTTCACCGAACGCCGGAGTGTCAGGATTGAGGCCGACCTGCGTGTTCGCGTGGCGGCCGTGTCCAGATCGATGGATGGCGTGGGCCGGACGCCGGACGCCGGAAACGGCCACGTGTCCGCGTGTCCGCGTACTCGTCTGAGTTCACTTGTACGCCGACACCGCGGGGCCGGACCGGTGAGAGGCCGGCCCAGCCTCCCACGGCAGTCTCAGAAGCCTGTCCCGGTGTTGTGGACGTGGTTTGGAACTAGGTAGAGGACTGTCACTCACACCGCTGGCACACCAGCTGGGCCGCGGGCGTCGACTGAGGGCCAAGGTGTGATGCCGCTCCAGCCCCGCACGAGCGTTCCGGGCGGCCGCAGCAGGCCAAGGAACGGATAGCCACCGTGCTCGCGGCAGTCGGGGACAGGGACCACGCAACCCTGCCGCCTGGCACATCTACACGCCCGTCCGTTCCGCCGATGCTCCCGCCGGATGGATCCACGAATGCACCGGGGCCGACACAGCCACGGACGACTGACGCTCGCACCGATGACCCCCGCGGACGCCCAGACAATTTGACCGAAGAGACTAGGGGCACCCCCCTCGCGCCCCCCGTTGAACGGCCTCACCGCGGCCACCTTCATGACCGGAATCGTCGATGGCCGGACGTCCCGCGGTACAGTCGTCCGCCAGCTTGGGGCTGGCAGCACGACGTCCGTCAGGCAGCAACATGGCTATGCCATCAAGAGGCGGGCCCCGTCCCCACCTGGAGCTGATCGCTGCTCTTCGGTCGTTCGATGGTCCGGGACACCTCACGGGCTCGGTCAGACCACGGCGTGGGCCGCAGCGTGGTGCTGTCGAGACGAACGACGGTGCGAGTACCGTGCGCGTGCGTGGTCCTGCCCTCGTCTGAACACACCCGATAGCCTGCGGTGGCCGAAGCGCTGCCCATGTGCTCCGTCCACAGGTGCACCGCGCACTGACCAAGGCCCATCACAGGGACGTCGTAGGTGATGGTGAACGCCTTCACCGCCTGGAAGCCGTCCCCTTCGAAGCCTGACGCGCCGCCGAGGCCCTGCCCCCGGCCGAACTCCACCCACGCTCGCTCGACCCAGACCTGATACCGGCTGTTGTGCAGCATCCCCATCGGGTCCAGATCGTCGAAGTGGACATCCACTGGGACCAGGACCCCAACGTCGGTGCTCGGCAGATGGTTCATGCTTCTCTCCTCACGATTCGCCACAATTGGCGAGTTGACGGGGTGGATACGGGTGCGGACCAGGCCGACGACGTCCGGGAAATGGCGCGGTGACGGCCGGGGTTCGCGTTGCGGACGTCTGCCGGGTCGGCGCCGAGCGTGATCACTCGGAAGGTTTCCGGTCTCCGCTTTTGCTCGGTCAGGCTGGAGGATTGGCCGGCCGCGTGCGCGGAGATCAGGGACACGGACAAGGTCACCAGCCGGTGGTACCACTCGGGGATGAGTTCCTCGGGCACTCCGGCGTCGCTGAGGGCCTGCAGGGTCTCCTCGATCACCAGCTGGCTGCCGGGCCCGGTGCCCGGATAGTGGCTGGCGTCCTTCGCCAGCTGCGGCAGCGCGGCGTAGGCATCCCATGAGCGCAGGATCAGGTCGACGAGCCGCGCACGCCAGGTCCCCTGCCGCCGGTAGCCGTGCATGGCCTGGACCAGCACATGGTCAACGTTCGCGAGCATCAGCTCGGTGCGGTTGCGGAAGTGGCGGTACAGGCTGGAGGAGTCGGTACCCAGCTCGGCGGCCGGCTTGCGCATGCCCATTCTGTGTTGGAGTGCGTGATGTGGCTGTTCAGGAACAGCCGCCTATACCGCGCGACGTCAACCCCCGAATGACCGGTCGCGCCCGGAGCATGCAGCGATGATGCGGGTTGGTTCATGGAGCGGGGCCGTGGCCAAGGTCGTCCCGTTGGACCAGTCACACAGATACCGCCATTCGCGGGCCGTCACGGTCTGCCGGGCAGCGTGGTAGCGGGCAAAGCGCGATTCCCACGAACACCGGGTGCATCGCATTGACTTCGTAAAGGTCGTGGAGCTGCGCGGTTCGGGTCAACGGGAGCTGGTTCGCGCGCGTGGTCATCGGCCGTGGCGCGGGATTGACCAGCAACGAGGAAACCGCCAATTGCGGCACGGCAGGTGTGGGCTCTCGCGTACGTTCGGGGCTTCCTGATGGAAAAGTGCCGCTTTGATCAGTGACTTCCGAGCTAGCGCCCTTCCTCGTCATCTGGTCTTCTTCCTCCCCCAGAGGTGTTGCGCTTCGCACCTGTTGCGCGGGCGTCCGGTCAGTTCTTCACGGGCCATACGAGGGGCTCCTTGTAGTAGCCCTGCGTGAGCTCCACCGCTGTGGCCCTCTGGCCTGCCGGGATCAAGAAGGCGATGCAGATCTTGTGTTTCAGGGTCAGTCGAGCTCCATCGGTACCCAGTCGTAGGCCAGGCGCTTGGCTATTCAGCCCGTGGAGTTCTTGGGCAGTCAGGTCCGGGATCTCTGCCCGAGGCGCAACTTGATCCACGAGCCTTTGGTGGCAAGCTTCTTGCCCCAGGCCCACAGTGGAGGATCCGGCGAGGTGATTCCTCCCAGGGCGGTGCGCTGGGTACGGGTCAGCGGGCGATTGAGATCGCGAAGGGTGTGAATCCGGTGGACCGGATGACGTGCGGGACGAAGAGGATCGCGGCCTCTGTGGCGCGGGCGGTCTGGATCCCGCCGAGGTCGCTGATCCAGTCCTTGTGCCAGCCGAGGTCGGTGAGCAGTTCGCGGACGGTCTGCTTGGCCTGGGGGTCCTCGCCGGAGAGGAACGCGGTTGGCGTCTGGGTGAGCGTGGCTGGCGCGGTCATCACCGGGAAGAGCATGGTGTTGAGTGTCTTGACGACATGCGTTTCCGGGAGTGCGTCCTGGAGCTGTTCGGCGAGGCTTGAGCCGGGGTAGATCAGGTCGGCGGGCAGTCCGTCCGGTCCGTCGGTGGTGGCGTTGGAGACGTCGACGAGGATCTTGTCCCGGAGTTCTTCGCGCAGAGCTGCGAGACGGTCCAGCGAGCCGGCGCCCGGGGTGGCGTTGATGACGATGCGGGCTGTGCGGGCGGCGTCGGCGGCGGCGCCCGGCGTGCGGTCCGCGACGGTCACCTCATGCCCGGCCCGGGTGAGGGCGGTGGCCAGGTTGCCGCCGACGCGGCCGTTTCCGAGAACGGCGATCGTGGTCATGGTGATGTGGGTCCTCTCGTGGGTGCGGGTTGTGGTGCGCGGTCAGTGTGAGAGGGTGGCGACGGCTTCGGCGTGGATACCGGGCGCGGCGGCCAGGAAGCTTTCACTCTTGGGGGTCCAGGGGCGGCCCTCGGCGTCGGAGATCCGTCCGCCGGCCTCGGTGACGAGCAGTGCCCCGGGCAGCAGGTCCGCGCGGGCGCCGGCGAACTGCCAGAAGGCGTCGATCCGGCCGGCGGCCACGTTCACCAGGTGCAGGGTCGCGGGCACGGCGGCGCGGACGACGAGCGCGTCGAAGAGCATCGCGGTGATCGAGGAGCCGACGCGCCGCACGACCTTCTCGTCCTCGTCCGGCCGGGCCTGGCTGGTGGCCACGATGCTCAGGCCGAGGTCCGCAGTGGGGGAGACATGCAGCGGCCGGCCATCGAGCTGGGCGCCCGCGCCGGTGAGCGCGGTGTAGGTCTCGCCGGTCAACGGCAGGTGGACCGCGGTGAGCACCGGCTGGTTGTCGCGCACGAGGGTGGCGGTCACCGCCCACTCGGGCAGGGCCTGCAGGTGGTTGACGTTGCCTTCGGCCGGATCCACGACCCACCATTCGCCGGGCGGCAGCGCCCCGCCGTCGAGCTCGTCCTCCACCCAGCCGGCGTCCGGGCGCAGGCTCGTGAGGCGGGGGCGCAGGATGTCGAGGGCCATCTCGTCGTTGACGGCGAGGGCGCGCATCAGCTCTTCGCGGGTCTGGTAGCGGACCACCTCGCCGAAGCGCTCGCGCAGCGCCGAACCCGCCTCACGCACGGCGTTCGAGGTCTGGGCGAGCAGGTCGGCGTCGGAGGCGGCGACTGCGGTGGTCTGAAGCGTTTCGGACATGGTGGTACTCCCGTCTGAGGAGGGGTGCTGAGGCCGGTCGAGGGCCGAACTGCGCGTTACTTCTTGCGCTTTCGCCGCAACGGTATGCAGCCCCGTCATTAACTTCAAATGCATGTCAAGCACGGTCAGGATTACTCGTATGCAATTGAATTTGAATCTGCTCGCCGCGCTCGACGCGCTGCTGGAGGAGGGCAGTGTGGCCGGGGCGGCCGCGCGCCTGCATGTCACCGCCCCCGCGATGAGCCGGAGTCTGGGCCGCATTCGGCGCACGACCGGGGATCAGATCCTGGTGCGCACCGGCCGCACGATGACCCCGACGCCGTATGCGATCGCCGTCCGGGAACAGGTGCACGAGCTGCTGCACCAGGTCCAGGGGTGCTGGCGCCGAGCCGTGAACTCGATCTCGTACACGACGATGCCGTCATTGGGCATCGACATCCGCACCTCTGCTGATCACCAACTGCCTCCGGAACCAGTCGACCAACGCTGTTCCTAGAGATCGACGAAGTCACGCACGAGTTCACCGCTCGGGGCCGCCAGCCCGGCCAAATGAGAGCCGGCGCTGGAGTCCATCAGGTCGTCGACGGCCTTGGCGACGGCGCCCTCGGCAACGTGTTCGCGATGCAGCGGATCACCGCGGAGAACACCACCCTCAAGCAGCGCGTTCGTCAGCTCACCACCGACAACCGCACCTTGGAGGAACGCCTGAAGGCCGCTCGCTCCAACCTGCGCTTCCAAGACCGCCGCGTCGCCGGCCTGGAGGTCGAACTCGTCGATCCGACCGCGATCCCCATACCTCGACGCTCCACTTCGTCCGAACCTGCGGCCTGGCCACCGGACCCGGCGGCCAGGCCGTGTCGGCGAACGACCGGTTCGCGGCACGAGAGTGCGTTCGGCGGTCGCGTGCTCAGCGGTATGACAGGACGTTTCTGATCGGCTGGCCGGCGACGATCTCTCTTGCCTGCGGCTTGATCGACTTGTGTTCTGGAACGGTGAGCGCGTACCGGTCATCAGCGACGGCGAATTCACGAGCTGATCCATTGGCGGGGCCAGGCGAGTGCGGTGGCGGCAAGCTTGCCGCGTGGTGCGGCGGCGTCCGCGGTCCCCAGGCACTGTCCGCCGTCGAACAGTCCCAGTTCGTAGTGCACGGTGTGCTCGTCGTGTCCGCTGACGGCGATCGCGATGTCGTAGGAGCGAGGATGAAGGACTTCGCCGAGGTAGGTCACGCGGTAGCGCCAAGGGAGGTATCGGGGGAGCTCCCTGGCAGCGTCGTCTCCCAGCAGACGGTGTGCATAAGACGTGATCGCCTCGTCGTACCAGCCCAGTTGGGCGATGTAGTTGACGTGCTGGTTGAGGTCGACGTCCCCGACGCGGCTGTGGACGGTGGCAGCGGCCAGGTAGTACTGCCGCTCGCGGCGACGCGGGTCGGGTTTCGACGCGATTGCTGCACTGGTTTGAGGCAGTTGCAGCTCCTCAAGGTCGGCGCGCAGTTCGTCCGGCAAGGTGATCGGCCCGGACTTGTCGGCGAGGACGATGGTGGCCTCAGCCGTGGCGACGAGGTGCCCGTCGACGAACATGCCTTGACCGTAGGTGTACGAGGACCGTCCGATCGCGCGGATACCGGTGCCGATCCGGACGGTCGCGCCGACCTTGCCGAACGCCGTCTGCCGTTCAACACGCTGGCCGACAAACAGGATCTGGTACGGCTTGAACCCGCCGTCAGCCGTGAGCTTGTCGAAGCGCGAGAAGCGCAGACCAACCCGGGGATGCTCGAACAGACGCGACAATGCCACCGTGCTTGTCGTGCCGTCCGGTGCGAGGTCGCCGAACCGTTGCACCACCTGCTGGTGGTCAGGAAACTCGTCCTCGGCCAATAGCGCGGCGTTGGACTGTTCGTCGATGGTCAACGGTTGTTCCCTCCAGGATGGTCACCAGGTTTTGGGCAGGGATCGCAGACCGTAGATCAGTGCCCGGTGCTTGAAGGCGGGTCTGGCGGCGGGGTCGGCGAGGCGCAACCCGGGGAACCGCTTCCGGCCGACGTTCTCACCGCAGACGGCACTTTCTGCGGCGTGATCGACTTCGGTGACCTCTTCGCAGGCGATCCAGCCTTCGACCTCGCCGCGGCGTGGATCCTGCTGCCGGACGGTGCCGCCGACCGCTTTTATGGCGCCTACCAGCCGACCCCGGACGCCGCGACCTTGCGCCGCGCCCGCGGCTGGGCGGTGCTGCGCGCTCTGAGCGGCATCCTCATCGGGGAGGCCGGCGTCCACGGGCGCCCCGGCGGCAAGGCCACCTGGGGTCCACCCGCCACCGCCGCGTTGCGACGACTCGTCGCATCGGTCCGCTGGCCTGGTGAGCACGGCTCGGCGGCCTACGTCACCGACGCGCGTCGCCCGGCGTAAGCAGAGTACTGACTTCGTCTCGTTGACTCCCTCTCCCCTCCGGCGATCGCGCTCACTCGGTCGACTCCTGGCCGATGAGCAGGTCGAGCAGGCTGGCGGGGGAGTTGTCGCCGAAGATGAGCCGGTGGTTCTTGTCGGATTCGGCGGCGAACTGGGCACTGCGGGGGAAAAGGGCCTGCTCGTACTCCGCAAGGGCGGCTTCGACGTCGTCGGGATGTGCGGCGATGGCTTTGCCGAGTTCGGCGCCGTCGAACATGGCGAGGTTGGCGCCCTCTCCGGCGAACGGTGACATGAGGTGGGCGGCGTCGCCCAGCAGTGTCACTCCGGGAACGCGGTCCCAGCGGTGGCCGATCGGCAGGGCGTTGATCGGGCGCGGGGCGAGGGCGGTTTCCCCGTCAGTGATGAGTGCGGTGAGTTCAGGCGCCCATCCGGTGAATTCTGCCGCGACGTGGGCTGCGGCCGTTTCGGGACTGGCGAGGATGGCGGCGATCCATTCCTGCGGCTTGTTGAGCGCGACGTAGGTGTGAAGAACGGCGTCGGCCTCGCGGTGGCCAAGGATTCCCTTGCCGGCTGTGACGGCGAACAGGGAACCGTCGCCGGCGGCCTTGGACGCTGCGGGGTGGCGTTGGTCGGCGTCGTACAGGTAGGTCTCGATGAACGACGTGCCGACGTACTCGGGCTTCGCGTCGGAGAGCAGCGGCCGGATCCTCGACCAGGCGCCGTCCGCGCCGACGAGGAGGCCGGTCGTCACGGTTGGCCCGTCGGCGAAGGTCAGCTCGTGCCTACCGTCTCCGAGGGGGCGGACACCGGTGACCTTGTGTCCCCACTGGATCATCTCGTCGGGCAGCGAGTTGATCAGGATCCGACGCAGGTCTCCGCGGAGCACCTCAGGGCGACCGCCTGTGCCGTCGTCGGGCTGGTCGAGCAGTACCGCGCCGTGCTGGTCGAGCACGCGCAGGGCCTGGCCGCCTTCGTGGATGATCGCGCGGAACTCGTCGGTGAGGTCGGCCGCTTCGAGGGCGAGCTGCCCGTTGTACTCGTGGATGTCGAGCTGACCGCCCTGCGTGCGGGTGTCTGCCGATGTCTCGGCTTCGTAGATGGTCGCGGGGATGCCGTGCAGGTGCAGGACCCGTGCGAGGGTCAGGCCGCCGAGCCCGGCGCCGACGATCGTGACGGGAGTGGTCATGGTGGTTTCCCTTTCGCTTGGACACCGCTCTACTGCGATACGGTGTTCGCAGTACCGGCATCACGATAGCACTACTGCGAACAGTGGACGCAGTAGCGAGGAGGAAAACCGATGGACGACGCTCACACGGTGATCTGGAACCGGCCGGAGCGGGCCGCGAAAGGCCCCGCACCCTCACGCACCCGGGCGGAGATCACCGCCGCCGCCATCGCGATCGCCGACGCCGAGGGCATCGAGGCACTGTCCATGCGGCGCGTCGCCAAGGAACTGGGAACGGGCACAGCCTCGCTCTACCGCTACCTGGCGTCCAAAGACGACCTGCTCGACCTCATGCTCGACGCCGTAGCGGCCGAAGACGGCGGCCCGCCTGCCCCCACCGGTGACTGGCGCAGCGACCTGCGAGGCCTGGCCCATCGTTCCCGGGCCGCCTTCCACCGGCATCCCTGGATGACCTCCCTCGCAGCAGGCCGCCCATCACTTGGACCGAACTCCCTCGATGCCATCGAACACGCACTCGCCGCCCTCGATCCCCTCGGCTTCGACATCGACGTCATGATCACCGTCGTCGACACGCTGCAGGCCTTCGTCCGCGGTTACTCCATCGGCGAGCTCGCCCAACAGGAAGCCGTCCGACGCTCCGGAGTCGGCATCCAGGAATGGATGGACGCCCATGCGCCCTACCTCGACAAAGTCGTCAAGAGCGGGCGCCATCCACTCCTCGCCCGGGTCATTCGTGATGCCGAGCTTCCCCACGCGGCCGACAGGGCCGAGCGCGGGTTCGAATTGGGACTCGAACGACTCCTCGACGGATGGGAGGCCAACC
This sequence comes from Streptomyces sp. NPDC058086, assembly GCF_042885015.1. Classification (NCBI taxonomy): domain Bacteria; kingdom Bacillati; phylum Actinomycetota; class Actinomycetes; order Kitasatosporales; family Streptomycetaceae; genus Streptomyces; species Streptomyces sp. NPDC058086. The sequence continues at coordinate 81,620 of NZ_JBHVST010000027.1, forward strand.
TCCCGGTCCGGCCCTGACGGTCCGGCAGCGTCACCTGGCGGTTCATCGGGGAACTCCACACCCCGACGCCGGCCTCCGCGCGCCGAACCCCCGACGCAACGCGATTCCCCGAAACGACCCGCCAGGGCATGCACGGAGCGGCGGACGCCTCGTCGTATCTGCTTGGTGGCCAGCTCGGCGAACCAGCCCCGGGGGAAGTCGATCCACTACTTCAAGCCCTCCCTCGAGGCGATCTCGGGGCTGACCAGCCTCCTCGCGCCCGGCGATACGCGGCGCTGACTCACCTATCTGGGTCAAGCGAGCGCGCCGGGCCCGGTGGCCGGGTCGTCTTGGGGGCGGCGGCGTTGACCCGGGTATGGAGCCGGGAATCGCGGAGTCCGCCGTCACGATCAAGACGCACGCCGCCTTGCCGCAGCCATACGAGAACAGACCCGGTTCGGAGACATCCAGAAGCGGCGTCCCGCCCAGCGCGTTCCCGGCTCCGTCCTCACGCGGGTACGGCACCCGTTCCTAGCGCGCGGCGTACGCGCGGATGAACGCGTGGGCTCCGTCGGCCATGGTCTGGCCGACCTTTTCCGGGTCGGCGGTGGCGGGGATCGGTTGCCGTTCGTAGGCCAGCAGGACGGTCAGGGCGCTGAAGTGGTCGGCGGCCAGGCGTGGGTTGTCCGTGTCCAGGAGTCCGGCGTCGGCGAATTGGGCGATGCGGTCCGCCAAGTCCTGCGACGCCGCGTTGACGCCACTGCTCTCACGCTGACCCGCTCCTTCCGCTTCGGCCCTCTCCTCGCAGAACAGGCCAACCGCTGGCTCGAACTCGCAGAGGCACCCATTCGCCTGACCGGAAGCGAGACGACGCCCACCGAGATCGGAGACATCGCCAACCCGGACGCGGTGCTGTGCCGCACCAACATCGGAGCCATGGCCGAAGTCATGCGGCTTCTCTCCGAAAGCCGCAGCGTCGCCCTGGCTCGCAGTGGACACACGCTCGCCGCACTGGCGCTGGCGGCCCGGGACCTCAAAGAAGGCCGCCACACCAGCCACGCGGAGCTAATCCTCTTCGGCTCCTGGTACGCGGCCTACGACCCCGTCGGCGGCGACCTCCAGCCCTTCGTCGACCTCGTCGACACACATGGTCCCAACGCCATCCTCGCAGCGGTCGACGAGGAACATGCCGACGTAACCGTGTCCACCGCCCACAAGGCCAAGGGCCGCGAATGGCCAACTGTCCGGATCGGTGACGACTTCCTACCACCCAAGGACACCGACCAACTTGACACCGAGGGCCGCCCAATCCCGGAACCCGTCAACGACACTGACGCACGCCTCGCATACGTCGCCGTCACGCGTGCGCGCCGCCGACTCGACCTCGGGGGATTGGCCTGGATCGATGCACATCCCGCGGATTTAAAGGGCCCTAACAAAGCCGTTGGACGTGGCGGCGGGTGATCAGGCAGACGGTGAGACCGAGGAACGCTTCGTGGATGTCGTCGCGGCGTTCCCAGCGGATGAGCAGGTGGCGGAAGCCGTGGAGCCAGGAGATCGTGCGTTCGACGACGTAGCCGAAGATGCCCAGGCCGGTGCCATGGGGCTGACCTCGCTCCGGGATCACTGGTCGGATCCCGCGCTGCCGGAGCAGACGGCGGTACTTGTCGTGGTCGTAGCCGCGGTCGGCCGGCAGCGTATCCGGCCGTCGGCGCGGCCTGCCGGCCCGTCCCGCGACGGCCGGGATCTTGTCGGGCAACGGCAGGAGTTGGGTGACGTCGCCCACGGTTTCCGCCGGGCAGTGACACCGCGAGCGGGATGCCCTGCCCGTCGACGATGAGGTGGTGCTTGCTGCCGGGCCGCGCGGACGTGCGAGGAATCGATCACCGCCCGGGACCAGTCCAGCTTGTCCTTCGACCGCAGGTTCTCCAGCAGCATCACATGGAGCTGGTCCCAGACGCCGGCCTCGTTCCATGCGGCCGGCCGCCGCCAGCAGGTCATCCCTGAGCCGAAGCCCAGCTCCTGCGGCAGGTAGTCCCACTGGATGCCAGTGTGCAGGACGAACAGGATCCCGCACAGGGCCTGCCGGTCCGGCACCCGAGGCCGTCCCTCGACCAGCTTTGGCGTCGGCTCGGGCAACAACGGCTCGATCAGCGCCCACAGTTCATCCGACACGATCCACAGCCCGGTGCCCACGGCGACCGGTATGCGGCACTGTGGGCGCTGCCCGGTTTCTAACGCTTCCTCGCGGAGCTTGAGTCGCTGCGGCAGATCGTCGCCGGCGTGCGCGCGATTCGCTGCTGCGACGCCCAAGGCGACGCCGGCCTGGCGCGGGGTTGGGTGATGCTGGCCGTCGACCTCGCGGTGGCTACCGTCTCCGGCTTCGGTGTCACTGCCTTGTACGACCGTAAGGGATTGCATCGTGTCCCCGTGCCGAGTGAAGTCGGCAAGGCTACCGGGGAGTTCGGTGTGGTGAGGCATCCCGTGGGGACGGGAGGTGGTGCGCACCGCTTGGTGCTCGGCGCGGTCTCTCCCGAGCGGACGACGGTGCCGAGCCTTCGCGCGGCCGCGTCCTGCCGTGCATGCCTCACTGGTAAACCGATCGGTTTTCAATCCGTGGAATCCGCGTTAACCTATCGGCATGACCACACAGGTGAGGTCACGCCCCCGGGAGCGGCTACTGGACGCGGCGGCCACGCTGGCCTATCGCGACGGCGTGAGCGTCGGTGTCGAAGCACTGTGCAAGGCGGCGGGCGTGTCCAAGCGCTCCATGTACCAGCTCTTCGAGAGCAAGGACGGGCTGCTGGCGGCGAGCCTGGAGCGACGCGGTGCCGACTTTGTGGTCCGTTTCCTGCCCGGGCCGGACGACGAGCGTTCTGCGCGCGAGCGGATCCTGTATGTCTTCGAGCGGGTCGAGTCGCAGGCGGCTCTGCCCGAGTACCTCGGCTGTCCGTACCTCGCTGTCCAGATCGAACTCAAGGACGAGGGACATCCGGCGAGCCGGGTCGCGCGACAGGTGAAGGGGAACCTGATGGCCTTCTTCCGCTCCGAAGCCGCACGAGGCGGGGCGAACGACCCTGACCTGTTGGCCAGGCAGTTGACTCTGGTCTTCGACGGCGCGAGCGCCCGTGCGGGCATCAAGGTCGACGATCTGTCGGGACTCGTCGCGCCCACCCTCAACGCGCTGCTCGACGCGGCGGGTCTGTGCTGAGGCGACGTGCCCTGTCTGCACTCGACGCCGTGACCGCCGTCCGGCGGAAGCGGAATCAGGGCCTCGCTTAGCGGGCGGTTGCCAGCCGTCGGTCATCTGTCTGACCGGCTTGTGCGGGCAACGGCGTGCGGCGTAGCGCTGAGCGTCCGAGTCCGGGAGGACGGACAAGGCCTCAGCTTTGTCCTGCAGGGGGCGCAGCATCGTGGCCATGAACTGTTTGCGGTCGTCGCGAGGTAGGGGCCGAGGACGTCCTAGACGACGGGGTAGACGGCCAGGCGGCAGCCGGACTTGCCGTTCGGCCTGAAGGCCAGGCTCTGCTATATCGAGGCGTCCTCTGCCTCGTGACCAGAGAGCGGAGGCCGACGGCGTCGTCGCAGTCGGCCACGGTCTGCGCCCAGTCGGTGAACCCGCCCGTGAACTCACGGTAGTTGTGCGTGACGCAGACGAGGAGGTCGAAGTCCCCCCTTCCTGTCGGCCCCCACAGGGCAGGTGGCCATGCACAACTTGCACTCCACGCAGGGAGTGAGGTCCAGCGCGTCCTGTACTCGCTCACCTCGGCGTCTACGAGGACGGTGGCCAGGAGCACGAAGTTGCCGAAACGAGGGTGCATGGCGTTGCCGTGCGGGTCCAACGCTGTTTGACTGCGGCAGACGCTTCGGCAGCCGCGAGAGACCAACTGGTCCTCGTACCGGGCGATGCCCAAGGCGCCTGTCAGGGCGGTCGGACGGTGGTGAACCGGAAGGCGACAAGGTACCCGACGGGCGCGAGGCGGTGCTGTAGGCACGCATACCGGCCGAGCATTCGGCGCCGGAGGGCCCATCGCACTACTGGTCGGCAGGCGTCAACTCGGCGGCCTTGAGTATCCGCTCCAACGACAGTCGCGCGGGTTCAGGACTCGAGGAATTCAAGCGCTCTTGTCACGAATTCATCGTGGTACTGAAAGATTCCTCCGTGTCCGGCATCCGGGTAGAGGGGGACAAGTTGGCTCTGGGGCAGACGTGCGGCCAGGTCGAGTGTGTTCCGGCTGGGCACCATCCGATCGTTCTCACCGTTTGCCACGAGTACCGGTTGACGAATGTCCGACAGGTCTGACGGCGCCTGGCGGCCCCACCGTTTGATGGCCTTCAACTGGGCGCGGAACGAAGGCAGCGAGATGTCTTTGTCGCGGTTCTGTGTGCGCTCCTTCAGCCGTTCCAGGAAGGCGCGTCCGGCCCGTCGGCCGCCTGCGGTTTCGGTGAAGAAGAGGGAGAGCTTGGGATCCTGGCGGGTCAAGGCGCCTTTGAGCGTGGCCTGGATGGTGAGTGCCGGGACCTTGTCGATGCCGGGGCCTCCCGCGGGGCCCGTGCCGGCGAGGATGACCTTGCGGACGAGGTGCGGTTCCTCTTCCGCGATGACCTGTGTGATGAAGCCCCCCATCGACAGGCCGAGCAGATCGACCTGGTCGAACCCGAGGGCTCGGATGAACAGGACCGCGTCACGAGCCATCGCCTCGATCGTGTCCGGCGTGGAGCCACCCGATCCGCCCACCCCGCGGTTGTCGAAGGTGATGACCCGACGTCGCGCGGCGAGTCCGTCGACGACGCGCGGGTCCCAGTTGTCCAGGGCCCCGGCCAGGTGCATCAGGAGGATCAGCGGCACGCCGCCCTCGGGGCCGAGTTCCCGGTAGGCGAAGTCCTCGCCGCGAACGGACACGGAGCGGGTCGGCGCGTTCTTGTACGACGGCATCGAGGGGGAAGGAGAATTTCGCGGTGTGGTCATGTCCGGGTCTTTCTGTAGCGGTTTCAGGGCACTTCTGGCTGCCGCGGGCGGCGTCGTTCGGGTGCTCGTGGAGGACCTTGACTGGCCGGCAGGACTGCTCCCTCACGTCATCTTGACGACGACCTTGCCAGCCTTCGCGCGCCCCGCTTCGACGTGCTCCAGCGCCTCTCGGGTCGACTCGAACGGGAAGACGGTGTCGATGACGGGTCGGATCGTGCCGGACTCGATGAGAGGGGTGAGCTCGCGCAACTGGTCCCCACTGGCCGTCATGAACAGGAACGAGTACGTCACGTTGCGGCGCCGGGCGCGTCGTCGGATCCGGAGACTCAGCGCGGACATCACCAGTCGGATGACCGGATTCGCTCCCAACTCCCTGGCGAACGCGGCGTCGGGAGGGCCCGCGACACTGATCACCTTCCCGCCGGGCTTGAGCACGTTCAAGGACTTCGTGAGCGTTTCGCCGCCGAGGGAGTCCAGGACGACGTCATAGTCGTGCAGCTCCGTCTCGAACGCCTGCTTCTTGTAGTCGACGACAACGTCCGCACCCAGACGCTTCACCAGGTCGACGTTGGCCGTGCTCGTGGTCGTCGCCACGTGCGCACCCAACTGCTTCGCAAGCTGGATGGCGATGGTGCCCAGGCCGCCGGAACCCGCGTGGATGAGGACCTTCTGGCCCGGCTGGATGCGTGCCCGCTCGACCAGTACCTGCCACGAGGTCAGGGCGACCAGGGGAAGGGACGCTGCCTCCTCCATGGTGAGTGTGGCGGGCTTGATCGCCACGTCGTCCTGGTGCACCGCGATGAGTTCGGCGAACGTGCCGATCCGGTCCTTGTCGGGCCGCGCGAAGACCTCGTCGCCCACGGCGAACCGCGTGACGGCCGCACCCACTTCGACCACCACTCCGGCCAGGTCGTTGCCCAGGACGAACGGGACCCGGTAAGGAAGGATCGCTTTCATCTTCCCGTCCCGGATCATGCGGTCGAGCGGGTTGATGCTCGCGGCCTGGATCCGGATCAGCACGTCGTCCGCGCCCGCCTTCGGGTCCGGCACCTCGCCGACGCGCACGCCGGCCTTGTTGCCGTAGCGCTCTACCGTGAATGCCCTCATCGTCGTCTCCGTATCATGTCCGCAAGCGGACCGGGGTGCTGTTCGGCCCGGGCTGGTCCGGGTAGTGGACGGTAGTTCGTGCTGGTGTGCGATCTTTTATGCAGCGGGTTTTGCGGGTGGCGGGGCTCTTGGTGCTGACTTTCGGGGGGCCTCGGTGATGAGCGCATCCGAGGGTGTGGCGTCCGGCATCTGCCGAGGTCGGTAGAACCTTCCACGGTTGCCCTGCGCGTGTCGTGGATGCCACGGTCGGACCGTGTGGCGGGCGATGATCAAGCTTCATTGAATTACATTCATAATGCTATGTGGCGGGTCGGTGGACCGCAAGGGGACCCGTTGCTCTCGGGGCTGCCGCGGTGTGCCGACCGGGTGTAAGAGGGTGAGATCTGTGGTGCGGATGCGTGCGTTCCCTGGGTACGTCAGGTCGAGGTCCTCGCGTGCTCATGCTCGACGCCGAGCAGGGCGAAGGCGTTGCGGATGCCCTGTTCGAGCAGCTCATCGGCGAGCTGCCTGTCGGTGAGGGCTCGGGAGAGCTGCAGCGTGCCGGCCATCATGGCGTAGGTGCTGAGTGCCTTGGTGCGGACCGAGGGCGGATCGTCGGGTGCCAGGCGGGCGGCGATACCGTCGATGACCATCAGTATGCCGTCGGTGTACGCCTGCCTGGTCGGATCTGTGCAGCGCCGGATTTCGTCGAGCAGGGCGGCGGAGGGGCAGCCGTCGTCGGAGCTGTCCCGGTGCTGGGCGGAAAGGTACCACCGCACGATCTGCTCAAGTCCCGCGCGGCCGGGTGCCGCCTGAGCGACGATGCTCGCGTTCTGTGCCTGCAACTGGTCGGCGACCGCGGTCGCCACGAGGTCGTCCTTCGATATGAAATGGGTGTAGAAGGCGCCGTTGGTGAGCCCCACGTCCTTCATGAGGGTCGAGATGCCCGAGCCGTCGATGCCGTCCCGCTTGAACCGGCGTCCGGCCGCCTCGATGATCCGTTGCCTGGTTGCCTGCTTGTGATCATTCCCGTATCGCACCGTGCGCTCCTTCGCTCGCCGGAGGGGTTGCTTGCTCTCCGCGGACTCGCTCGCTCTATTGTATTGCGAACATAATTCAATGGCTTGAGGGCCTTGGCGGCTGCTCCGTCGGCGGCGAGGTGTCGTGCCTGGAGACTGGGCCTCGCATCCCCTCGTGGCGGGTCATCTCGTCGGCGGCTCGGGGGCGTTCGCGGCGCGCCGCGGAGTGTGGATGGTCGCCGGGACTCACTTGCGCCCGTCGTCTCCCATGCATAGTATTATGAGCGTAATTTAATTTTCCATCCCGGAAGGTGCCGCCCTTGCGCTCGGCAAGGCGGACTCCGAGGTGGTCGGAACGAGTCGGAAGACACGGGCGTCACCCGTCGCGGCGGCTGATCCACCTCGAAGCAGCCAGTGACGCCTACGTCAACAACGTGGTCGAGCAGGTGATCGATCCGTTCGGGCGGATCTGCGACTTGGCCGACAGCGCCAGCTCAGTACGTCGGGCGCCGGTGAAGAGAACTCCGTCCCGCAGGCCCAGCGCGTCTTCGGTGTGCTGCGTGAGCAGACCCGTGAGAGGTCGCGCACACCCGTCAACAGGAGAAGGACACATCATGAGCACGTATCTGGCAGACAAGGCCGAGGACCTCACCGTCGAGGGCCCCTCCGCGACGTTCACCTACCGGCGGATGGGGCCGCAGGGCGGAGTTCCGCTCGTCCTGCTCAACCGCTTCCGCGGCACCATCGACTGGTGGGACCCGGAGTTCCTGGACTACCTGGCCGCCGACCACGACGTGATCGTGTTCGACAACGTCGGCGTCGGCTACACCGACGGCGAGCCGCGCGACTCCCTCGAAGGATTCGCCCAGGGCGCCATCGAGTTCATCGACGCACTCGGCCTCACGCACGCCGACCTGCTCGGCTGGTCCCTGGGTGGCATCGTGGCCCAGCGTGTCGCCCTGCGACGCCCCGAACTGGTGCGCAAGCTCGTCGTGGCGGGCAGCGGCCCGGCCGGCTGGGTGCCCGGCGCACCGGACTTCAGTGAGAAGGTCCTGGGCATCATGGCCAAGCCCGATGCCGACCTGGAGGACATGCTGTTCCTGTTCTACCCCGAGACGGAGGCGGCCCGTGCCTCCGGGCGCGAGCACTTCGAGCACGTCTCGACCCGGCTCGCCGCGGGCGGCCCCGCGGTCTCCGAGACGGCGGCGCAGGGCATGCTCGCCGCGGCGGCGGCGCTCCTCGCAGCCCCCTTCGACCAGGTACAGGCGGAACTGGAGGCCATCAAGCAGCCCGTCCTCTACGCCAACGGCCTGAACGACGTGATGATCCCCGCCCACAACTCCTACGTAGCGGTCCAGCACCTCGACAACGCCACCCTCGTGCTCTACACCGGCGCCGGCCACGCGTTCCTGTTCCAGTACGCCAAGGCCTTCACTAAGCAGGTGGCCGACTTCCTCGCCGCCTGACCACGTCGATTCCACCGCCGCCCCCGAACGATGCGGGGGCGGCGCTCGCGTGATGGTCGAACGTCACCACCATGAGACCTGGTTGGCAGTCGGTGCGTCCCGTCGATGTGACTTCAGTCGAGAACTTCGCGGAGATGTCCTCTTCGACGTGACGTATGACCGCCAGATGCCGCTTGGCCGCGCGGTTGAGCGGAATACTCACCTGTTCAGGGCTGCAGGCGCTGAACAGGTGAGTATGACCTGCGACGGGCCCGCGGTGGTTCGCTCCGGTGCAGGCTGATGGGCCTTCTGCAACCGGTTCTCCCAGCGATCTCGTGAGGGTCGAGGTCAAGCCGCTGTTGGGTGACCGCTGACGACGCCCATGTCCGGCCCGCGGTCGCCAGTGAGTGAGTCACGGCTTCCTGACGCGACGAGTCGAGACTGCCAGGAGAGCCGATTCGTGATTCCAGCGATGACGTCAGCTCGTTCGGGGCATCGGCTTGCGGGCTCATGGAATTACGGTCATACTTTAATCGTCGACGCGATGCTGAGGGGCTCAACCGCTCAGGGTTCCGACGCCCACGGCCCTTGACCGTCGACCCCGCAGACTGCAGCCGCAGCCGGGAGACGCAGGTAACTGCTCCGCGCCCTCCCCCTCCGTGAAGAAGGGGTTGGCGCCTTTGCAGGAACCCCATGCCGAAGGGCACGACCGTGACTGACTCACAGGAAGTACGGGGCGACGTCGTGACGTCGTACAAGAACGCACCGACCCGCACCATCATCGCCGGGGGAGTGACCTTCGCCTACCGCGAACTCGGTCCCCAGTCCGGCGTCCCGGTGGTCTTTCTCACCCACCTCGCCGCAGTGCTCGACAACTGGGATCCCAGGGTTGTCGATGGCATCGCCGCGAAGCGCAAGGTCATCACTTTCGACAACAGGGGTGTTGGTGCTTCCAGTGGTTCGACGCCGCGCACCATCCAGGCGATGGCGAAGGATGCCGTCACCTTCATCCGGGCGCTCGGCCTCGAGTATGTCGATCTCCATGGCTTCTCGATGGGCGGCATGATCGCCCAGGTGATCGCGCAGACCGAACCGCACCTCGTCCGCAAGCTGATCCTCACCGGTACCGGTCCCGCGGGTGGCGAGGGCATCAAGAACGTGACCCGGCTGTCCCATCTCGACACCGTCCGGGGACTGTTCACCTTTCAGGATCCGAAGCAGTTCCTCTTCTTCACCCGCACGGCCAATGGGCGTCGGGCCGGGAAGGAGTTCCTGGCCCGCCTGAAGGAACGCACCGTCGACCGGGACAAGGCGATCTCCCCGATTTCGTACAGCAACCAGCTCAAGGCCATTCACCGCTGGGGGCTGGAGCGGCGCCACGATCTCTCCGTCATCCATCAGCCTGTGCTCGTCGCGAACGGTGAGAACGACAGGATGGTTCCGACCCAGAACTCGGTCGACCTGGCTCGGCGGGTGCCAAACGGCGAGTTGGTGCTCTACCCGGACGCCGGCCATGGCGGCATCTTCCAGTACCACCGGCAGTTCGTGGAGACGGCTCTCGAGTTCCTCGAACAGCAGTAGGCGCGAAGCGCCGTTGTCGCCTGGGTCGAGGACGTTGCCTCAAAGCCGTGACGCCCTTTGGGCGAGCGGCTTGAGTGTCCGTTCGGAGTTGCCGACCCGCCTGCTTCCCGGTGATTCGCCGATGGCGGGGCGCTGCGGGAAGGCGGACCCAAGACTGGCGTGGTGGACGTCTCCGTCGTTCACGGTCGGCGGCAACGACGGGGCATCGGTCCAGTCTCTCCAGCCGGGCGAAGGCGTGCTCAACGCAAGAACGGGCGCGCCGCGTGGGCGGTTTTGTCCCTCCCTCGCAAGCCGATCGTTCGGCCCGGTCGCGCTCCCGACGCAACGCGATGACCAGGCCGGGGTTCGGGGGCTGCCATTTGTGATGATTGTGGTTCGGGTTGTGAGCTGCCTCCCGGTCACTCCGTGGGGCAGCCGTAGGTGTCCCCCTCACCTCATGAATGCGAGGGCGTTCTCGATCCCCTGCTCAAGGACCTCATCGGCGAACTTCGGGTCGGAGAGGGCGCGGGACAGTTGCAGCGTTCCCACCAGCATGGTGAAAAGCCCGATGGCTGTGCCGCGGGCGGACTTCGGATCCTCAGGTACCAGACGGGCGGCGATCTCATCCACGATGTCCCGCGCGCCGTCGGTGTAGGCCTGCTTGGTCCCGTCCCCGCAGCGGCCGATCTCGTCGAGCAGGGCGGCGGAGGGGCATCCGAGGCCGGGGTGGTCCCGGTGGTCAGGGGACAGATACTCGCGAATGAGGTCTTCGAGTCCCGGGCGGCCGGGCCGCAGGGTGCCGTACTTCGCGACCTGTGAGCGTAGTTCGTCGGTCACGACATGAGCGACGAGGTCGTCTTTGGACGTGAAGTGGGCGTAGAAGGCTCCGTTGGTGAGCCCGGCATCCGACATCAGCGTGGAGATGCCCGAGCCGTCGATGCCGTCCTGCTTGAACCGATGGCCGGCTTTCTCGATGATCCTTTGCCGCGTCACCAGCTTGTGCTCCTTGGTGTAGCGCACCACGAGCTTCCTCCGTTCGCTCCCTGAGGCCGTTGCCTCGCACTCAAGCCTAATCCATGGCCTGATATACGTAATATTATGACCGGCAGGTGATTTCGGCCGCTGATCCGTGATCGTACGGACTGGAGGTCGATGGCCCACGACCGGAGGCGAGCGCCAGGTCCCAGTCAGGCGGTGACTTCCCCGGGCGTGAGGACGGGGTGATCGGCTGAGTACTCGACGACGACGCGGACGGGGGCGTCGCAGTCGGTGTGGGGCGTCCAGCACGGGGCCCTCGGGGCCGAGAGTGCGCCTCTCGCCCCGCCGGCTCAGCGTCATCAGGACAGGCCGCAGGTCCCGGCCTTTGCTGGTCAGGGGGTGGCTGTTGCGGGAGCGACGACGTCGAGCGCGCTGGACGGGACGGTTCTCTGTGCTCGCCGCAAGCCACTCCATATCACTGGGAAGATCCCACGGCCCCGGCGGAAGCCGCCGGACGTAGGGTCGGCATTGACTACCTGTGCGAGCTGCAGGCGGGGCGACTGCCGGGGCTACCCGTCAACTACGCCATCCACTTCACCCTGGACGAGGTGGATCCCGGCAGAGCGGTTTTCTCCCTGACGCCGGGCGAGGAGCGCTACGCCCCGATCGACAAGGTGCATGTCGTCATCTCCGCCACCCGGCTCGACTCTGCGGCGGGTCACCGTGGACGCGGGTACGGTGCGCGCCATCGGCGCGGTTGTCAGCAAGGTCGTTAAGCCGACTTTGCTCAGGCGCAGTTGGTCGACGCGAAAGACCGTGTGTTCACCCGCGCCACCAGCAGCTGCGTGCTCTTCCCGGTGCCTCGCTCTCGAAGGTGAGGCGTCGGTGATGTCTGTGCGGTGATGCCGGACTCCTTCGTCCTGTGTGTAAAACGCCGGGTGCGAGGCGAAACGGCTGCGGCGTACGTCGGTGGCGGCCCCTGGCTCCTCGGGCCGCCGGGCGCCGCAGCTGTGTTGAGGCGCCCGAGGCCGGTGGTTCCCTCGGGCGCCGGGGCCTTCGTCAGGCTTCGTAGGTGGGGTAGTCGGTGTATCCCTCTGCCCCGCCGCCGTAGAAGGTGTTGGGGTCGGGGGTGTTCAGGGGTGCGCCGGCGCGTACGCGCTCGACGAGGTCGGGGTTGGCGAGGGCCATGGTGCCGACGGTGATGACGTCGGCCAGACCGTCCTCGATGTCCTTGGTACGGGTGGGGATGTCAGTACCGGCCCGGTTGAGGATCAGCGTCGTCGGCCACAGCTTGCGGAGAGTGAAGAGGAGTTCCTCGTCGCCGCCGTGTCCTATGTGCAGGTAGGCGAGCTTGAGCGGGGCGAGGGCGTGCAGGAGGTGCGGGTAGAGCTCGTGCGGGTCGCTCTCCACGAGGTCGTTGAGCTGGAAGGGGTTGCCGGGAGAGATCCGGATGCCGGTGCGGCCGGCGCCGATCTCGTCGGCCACTGCCGTGGCGACCTCCACCGCGAAACGGATGCGGTTGTCGAGGGAGCCCCCGTACTGGTCGGTGCGCTGGTTGGCGCTGGGGAAGAGGAACTGGTTGACCAGGTAGCCGTTGGCCCCGTGGATCTCTACGCCGTCGGCGCCGGCCGCGATGGCCGCGGCGGCGGCGCGCCGGAAGTCGTCGACCGTCGCGGCGACCTCCTCGGTGGACAGCTCACGCGGCACCGGCATCTCCTGGAGCCCGGATGCGGTGAACGTCTGGCCCGCCGGCTTGACCGCGGAGGGAGCCACCGGCTGCCGGTGGTGGGGCGTGTTGTCCGGGTGGGCGATACGCCCGGCGTGCATCAACTGGATGACAATGCGCCCGTCGGCCCCGTGTACGGCGTCGGCGACCTTGCGCCAGCCGGCGATGTGTTCCTCGGTGTAGATGCCCGGGGTTACCGGGTAGCCCTGGCCGTCGGCGGAAGGCTGGGTGCCCTCGGTGATGATGAGCGCGTGCGAGGCGCGCTGGGCGTAGTACTCGGCGTTCAGCTCCGTCGGGACGCCGTCCGGGGTGGCACGGCTGCGGGTCAAGGGGGCCATGGCGAGCCGGTGCGGCAGGGAGATCTCTCCGACGACGGTCGGGTTCCACAGGACGTTGGGCATGGGTGATTCCTCAGATGATGGGTGATGGATCGCTGAGAGGCATAGACAGGCACCGTGTGGGCGTGATCGACCGGGGTGACCGGGCATTCCTGTTTCCGAGCCCGATGGCGCACCCGCCATGACCCCTGCCGACCGAGTTACGCCGGCGCCATCCATAGAATTACATTCATAATACTATGTGAGTGTGCGAGCAGTCGCAAGGCCAGGTAGTCCGGGGTGGCGGCCCGCTCCGATGTGAAGCGACACCCCGGTCGACTGGCCAGCCCGCCGTCGGTCAGGCTGCGAGTCAGCCGTTCACGGGGTGTGACCGGGGCTGCGGCGGAGCACAGGGCGCAGGACCTCGATGACGCCGGGGTCGTCCACCGTGGAGGGGATGGACTCGTCGTGACCGTCGGCGATACCGCGCATCGTCTTGCGCAGGATCTTTCCCGAGCGGGTCTTGGGCAGGGCGGCTACGACCGAGACGTCCTTGAGCGAGGCGACGGCGCCGATGCGCTCGCGTACGAGCTGGACGAGTTCGGCCTCGATCACGCTCGGTTCACGGTCGATGTCGGCTTTCAGAACGACGAAGCCGCGCGGCACCTGCCCCTTCAGGGCGTCGGCGACACCGATGACGGCGCATTCGGCGACGTCGGGATGGGCGGCCAGAGCCTCTTCCATGCTGCCGGTGGACAGCCGGTGTCCGGCGACGTTGATGACGTCGTCGGTGCGGCCCATGACGAAGACGTAGCCGTCGTCGTCGATGTGGCCGCTGTCGCCGGTCAGGTAGTAGCCGGCGAAGGCGGACAGGTAGGAGGCGACGTAGCGGTCGTCGTCCTTCCAGAGCGTGGGGAGTGCGCCGGGCGGCAGGGGGAGCTTCACGACGATCGCACCGTCGACGCCTGCGGGCACCGGCCTGCCCGACGCGTCGAGGACGCGGACGTCCCATCCCGGCAGTGGGCGGGTCGGGGACCCGGGCTTGAGGGGAGCCGCCTCGATGCCCACCGGGTTGGCGACGATGGGCCAGCCGGTCTCGGTCTGCCACCAGTGGTCGATCACCGGGATACCCAGAAGCTCGCTCGCCCAGTGATAGGTCTCAGGGTCGAGGCGCTCGCCGGCGAGGAAGAGGTGGCGCAGGCCGGTCAGGTCGTAGCCCGCGGTGAGCGTTCCCCGCGGGTCCTCCTTGCGGATGGCCCGGAAGGCGGTGGGTGCCGTGAACATGGTCTTGACCCGGTACTCGGCGGCAACGCGCCAGAACTGGCCCGCGTCCGGGGTGCCCACCGGCTTGCCTTCGTAGAGGACCGTCGTGGCGCCGACCAGCAGGGGTGCGTAGACGATGTACGAGTGCCCCACGACCCAGCCGACGTCGGAGCCGGTGAACATCGTCTCGCCCGGACCCACGTTGTAGACGGCACCCATCGACCAGTGGAGGGCGACCGCGTAGCCGCCGCAGTCACGCACGACTCCCTTGGGCTTTCCGGTCGTTCCGGAGGTGTAGAGGATGTAGAGCGGGTCGGTGGCGGGGACGGGAACGCAGTCGGCCGGCGGTGCGGCGGCGACCAGGTCCGCCCAGTCGAGATCGCCTGGCCCCAACTCGGCCTGCTCCTGGGGGCGTTGCAGGATCACGCTCTTCTGCGGCTTGTGGATGGCGAGTTCGATCGCCCGGTCGAGGAGCGGCTTGTACGGGATCACGCGCTTGCCCTCGATGCCGCAGGATGCGGAGACGACCACTTTGGGGGCCGCGTCGTCGATGCGGAGGGCGAGCTCGTGCGGGGCGAACCCCCCGAAGACGACCGAGTGGACAGCGCCGATGCGTGCGCAGGCCAGCATCGCGATCGCGGCCTCGGGGACCATCGGCATGTAGATGACCACACGGTCGCCGTGCTCCACGCCGAGCTGCGCGAGTGCTCCGGCGAACGCCGCCACCTCGTTTCTCAGCTGCGCGTAGGTGTAGGTGCGCCGGGTGCCGGTCACGGGTGAGTCGTGGATGAGTGCGGGCTGTTCGCCGCGGCCGGCTTCGACGTGCCGGTCGAGCGCGTTGAAACAGACGTTGAGCCGCCCGTCGGGAAACCAGCGGTAGAAGGGTGCGCCCGATGAGTCCAGGGCGCGTCGCGGAGTGACATCCCAGTCGATGCCCTCGGCCGCCTTCAGCCAGAAGCTCTCCGGGTCTTCGGTACTGGCGCGGAAGACGTCCTCGTACGTTCCCATCGCGCACTCCTTCGTGGCATCGAGGGGCAGGGGTGTGGCGGCGTGCTGAACGGTGTCGGACACAAGTACCGTATGCCGCCGACATGGTCGAGCAGGATGCCGGAGACCATCGGCGTGGTCACCGGCATCGCGGTGGTGCAGCGGGCCCGGCCGGCAGGCCCCGTCGCCAGGTTCAGGTTCTGCTCACGCGCCGAGATGCCGGCGCAGCCACTGGCCCATCTGCCCGATCGCCTGGTTCACCTCGGGCACGCGCCCCGCGCCCAGGACGAACGAGTGCTGTCCTTCGGGCAGTGAGTGGACCTGGGAGGTGACCTTGAAGTCCGCGAGCCGGCGGCCGAGCTCGGCGCCGTCGTCGGCGAGGGTCTCGTACTCGCCGTAGTAGACGATCGTGGGCGGCAGGCTCGTCAGATCGGCGTTCGCGATGCTGATCTCGGGGGCGGCGAAGTCCACCGCGGGATCCTGTAGCCAGGCTCCCCGGAAGAGTTCGAGGGTAGCGCGGCTGAGCATCTTGTCGTTGTCCTCGTTCTCGTCGACCGCCGGGTGCTGGATGGTGAGGTCGGTCCACGGCGAGACGCTGACGATCGCACCAGGGGTGGCCTCGCCCTTGGCGAGGAGGCGTAGCGGCAGCATCACGGCGAGGGTGCCGCCGATCGAGTGGCCCGTGCTGCCGATGTTCCGCGGCTCGTAGCCCTGGGAGAGCAGCCATCGGTAGGCGGTCTCGGCATCGTCGAGCTGTGCCGGGTGGGGGTGTTCGGGCGCCAGGCGGAAGTCGACGACGAGGGAGCGGGCGCCGGCCGCCTTGGCGATGTGGCCGGCGGCCTTGCGGTCCGAGTGCATGGAGGCGGTGACCGACCCGCCGAAGTGGAAGTGGAGGAGTGCGCGGTCGGGGTGGGCGTTTTCGGGGATGCACCAGAGGGCGGGGACGCCGTTCGCGTCGACTTCGGCGTAGGTGACGCCTTCTGGTTCGGTCGAGGCCCGGTGGTTCGTCTCGACGATGTCACGGATGACGGCCAGGTCGAGGCCCGGTGTCGACGACTTCGCGCTCACGCTCTCGAGGAACTGCGCGAACTGCTGAGCCTCTGGGCTTGTTCCCATGGTGGCGCTCCTTCACGGGTCGGTGCCGGTCCGCTTGTTGTGTGCGGCCGGGTGGGTGTGGTGGCCATGACGCTACTGGCTGAGTATATGAAAGTAAACTCAGATGAGGTTGGAATCACTCCATGGGTATATGGACCGAAGTACGTTGGCCGCGCTGCTCCTGCGTGGATCACTCCTGACCTTGATCAACAAGGCCGGAGTCAGTCGAAGGGAACACTGTGGGTCCGATGTGAGGCGGCGTCAGTGTTCAGGAGCATGCAGACGAGAGGGTGGACGGGGACAAAGCGGCCTCCGGTGCTGACGACGACAACACCGGGTCCTCCGGCAGTCCATTTACCTCTACCGTTGCGGATCAGTGGCCTGAGGTCCGGCTGTCTGTCCCGTCAGGATTCTGTGTTGCATGCGCCGAAAATCGAGTTCGGACTCTGCGGGCGAGGTAACGCTGCCGAGCCACCCGAGGACGAACGCCGCAGGCACGGAAACCAGGCCTGGGGTCTGGAACGGATACCAGTCGAAACTTGCTTCCGGCCACAGCGCGAACGCGGTTCCCGAGACGATGGGCGAGAAGACCGTGAGGACGGTGCAGAGCAGCAGTCCCCCGTAGACGGACCACAGCAGTCCTCTGCGGTTGAATCGTTGCCAGAAGAACGAGTAGATCAACACGGGGAAGACGCATGAAGCCGCAACGCTGATCGAGAAAGCGACCAGGAAGTCGGTCGGATACCGGTGGATTGCAGCGGCCAGTGACAGGCCCACCGCGCACACGATGACGGCGGCGACGCGCAGTGCCCGTATCTCTCCGGTCTCGGTGCGTTGGTGCTTGCCTCGCGCGAACACGTCGTGTGCGAAGGAGACGGCGGCAGCGAACGTCACACTGGTCACGGTGGTGAGTACGGTGAGGAAGACGACGCACGCCATGACGGTGATGAGCACGACGCGTCCTGTCGAGCCGTCACGGAGTACGTCCGAGGCCAGCTGGATCGGGGACGACTGCCCAGCGGCGTCGACCGCGCCGATGCCGGTCGCGCCCACCACGGCCGCTGATGCGAAGCCGGTGGTGATCAGGAGCAGGACGAAGGCGCCGACCAGTCCCGTGGCGATACTCATGGATCGCCGTGCCGCGCGCCCGGTGCGGGACGCGCCTATCCGTAGGAGCTGGTGAGGCATCACGGCCGTACCGAGGATGAAGACTATGTGATTGCCGAATGTGTTGAGTGACCCGAGGCTCGCCGTGTACGGCCAGAACCCCGGCCTCAGATAGTCCTCCGGCGCCATGCTCTTGTCCACCGCGGTCGAGAGCAGAGATCCGGGATCCCAGTCGAATTTCCTGAGGGCCATCAATGTGATCACCGCAAGTGTCACCAAGGTGATCGGTACCTTGGCGACGTGCATGAAACTGTTACCCCTCAGACCCGCCACCGCGGCGAAACAGGCGACGAGACAGCCCATCAGAATCGTGCACACCACCTGGGCCCCATCGGTCGATATGCCGATCAGGAGGGCCGCACTGCTGCCGGCGACACGCAGTTGGATGATGAGGAGGGGAATCGTGATGGCCAGCGTCACCGCGGTCGCGGCGATTCGGGGCCCCGAACCCGACGCCCGCAACGAGAAGAGGTCGCCGAGTGTGTAGCGACCGCTGTTGCGTATCCGCTGCGCGAGGAGCAGCAGCACACCGAGCATGATCAGACCGTCGAGGGCGTACGTGAACCCGTCGTAACCGAACAGGGCTATACCCCCGGACACCGCCAACAAGGTGACGACCGAGATCTGCTCGCCGGCCATGGCGAATCCGTTGAAGACCGGGGAGAGGGACCGGTCGGCGACATAGAGCCCCTCCGGGTTCTCCTCCTCCGCTGTGGCGAGCGTGAAGAGCCACAGCAGAGCCACTCCGATGAAGACCAGGAAGGCAATCATCACGGGGCGTCTCGCGTCCGAACCGATGGGGTCGAGTACGCCCGAGCTCAAGATGTCCATGCTCACCGCTTCACCGCCGGGACCCGTTGACGGCGGCGGCATCCGATATCTCGGTGTGGAGCATGCCGGACGTCAGGGACTGTTCGATGGGATCGGACGACCGCGTACTTCGACTCTCGTACACCCAGGCAGTGGCGACGAAGAGTGCGCACTGAAGGATGCCCCACACCAAGCCCAGATTGAGCTTCCCGTACACCGGCACTGCGGGAACGTCGCTGAAGCAGGACAGCGTGATGCCGACGGCGAAGGGAACCGCGTTGACGACAAGGAAGGCGCGCTGCGCACGATGCGCGCTCTCGCGGAGGCTGTCCATGCGTTGCAGCCGCGCGGCATCGTACGTGGGGCGCGGCGTTGGTTGGCGACCAGGGGGAGTCGAGGGGAAGTGCGAGTGCACGGAACCTCCGGGCAGTGAGGGTGGGGAACGGGAACGGCGCAGCGCGCAGCGTTCCGGCGTCGGGGCGGTGATCCGGCCGACGAGGGAATGGGCGATGATCAGCAAGGGTCAACGGGTGTGGGTGCCCCAGTTGAAGCACAACACGCAGCACGGGCCGCGCTGCCGGCATCTGTTGCCACTCGATGCACAGGGTGCTGTGTCGAGGGCCTGGCGAGGGATGCGGACGAAGGCTGGGCACAGACCGCGAAGCCCCAACCGGACCTCGCGAAAACGTGCGCGTACTCACAAGCCGCTGTTGCCGTGATGCGCCATGTTGTGATCAGGAGAATCACGGACTCTGTGATGGCCTGTCAACAGGCTGTGAGATGTGTGCGGTAAGTCACTGTGGCAGCGAGACTCCGGCGTGCCGAAACCAACCGAGTACTTGCACGTCCCGCGGAGTCGGAGCGTGGCCCAACCCGGGGTTCATTCCGGGATCAGTTCGGCGGACCGTTCGGCGACCTCATGCCGCAGAGCGGCCCACAGGGCGCGTACGGCGGGGTGTGACACCGCCTCGCGACGGGCGGCCAGGGTGATGGGAAGCCGAATGTCGATCTCGTCGGCGAGCAGCCGACGTAGCTGTGTCCGCTGGGCCAGAAAAGCCGGCAGGACGCCGATACCGGCCCCTTGCTGGGTGGCTTCGAGCTGAGCGAAGACGTTCGTCGAGGAGAATGCCGGGGTCATGCCCGGAAGATGGCGCTCGATGTCGAGATCGCCGACCTGCAGCATTGACTCGATGTAGAAGATCAGCGCGTGCTCCCGCAGCCCGGCCACCGTTTCCGGCCGGCCGTACTGATTGAGGTAGTCGTCGGAGGCGTAGAGCCCCAGCGCGTAGTCGGTGAGGTGCTCGGTCACCAGGCGGCTGCTCGACGGAATGCCGATGACGAGAGCGAGATCGAAGCCGGTCGGGCGCAGGGCGAGTTGCCGTGTCGCGGTGATGAGTTCGACCTGGAGCCGGGGGTGCAGGCGTCGTACTCGCACGAGGGCGGGCGTGGCGAAGGCGGTGCCGAAGCCGTCGGGAGCGGTGACGCGCACCGTACCGTGCAGGGATGGTGAGTCCTGACCTGCCACAGTGTCGGCGACGCGGTTGAGGGCCTCCTCGATCGTGCGCGCGTTCTCCGAGACGGCTCTTCCGATGTCGGTCAGCGTCCATCCCTCCGTGCCGCGCTCGATGAGGCGCAGGCCGATGCTCTTCTCCAATGCGGTGATACGGCGTGACACGGTGGTGTGATCCACGCCGAGTGCGTCGGCGGCGGTCACCAGACGCCCGGTACGGGATACCGCGAGCAGGTAGCGCAGATCGTCCGCGCGGAGTGTGCGCGGATCGACGGAGCGACGGGAGCCGACCGGTGGCTGGGAGGGCCTCTCGTCCGGCGAGCGGGAATGCACGGCACCACCGTATCTGCATTTCTGCACAGCGGGTGTGCACCATTGGTGGTTGATTGCACACATTGCGAGGTCGCATATTCAAGGCAGTGGGCGCCACATGCCCGCCGTTCTCGCTGAAAGGGCCCCATGGTTGCCAGCCTTTCCCTCCCGCGGATCCTGCGCGTCGGCCGCGGCGCCGTCGGTGAACTGGGAGACGTCGTCACGGGGCTGGGCCTGCGCCGCCCCCTGCTGGTGACGGACGCGTTCCTCGCCGGGACTGGTGCGGCGCAACGACTGATGGAGACGCTGAGGGATGCCGGGCTGCAGCCGCGCCTGTTCGCCGGCACCGTCCCGGATCCGACGACCGACTCGCTCGGCGAGGGCCTCACCGTGCTGCGGGAGCACGGGGCGGACTCGGTGATCGGATTTGGCGGCGGCAGCCCGATGGACACCGCCAAGGCCCTCGGCCTGCTGGGCGTCCAAGGCGGCCAGATGCGTGACTACAAGGCCCCGCGTACCAACCTCGGTCCGGCGCTTCCGGTGATCGCGGTCCCGACGACAGCTGGCAGCGGCTCGGAAGCCACCCAGTTCACCGTCATCACCGACAGCGCCACGGACGAGAAGATGCTCTGTCCGGGCCCGGCGTTCCTGCCGGTCGCCGCGGTCGTCGACTTCGAACTGACCCTGTCGATGCCGACCCGGCTGACCGCCGACACCGGTGTCGACGCGCTCACTCATGCCGTTGAGGCATACGTGAGCCGCAAGGCCAATCCGTTCTCCGACGGCTTCGCGCTGAACGCGATCCGGACCATCGGCCAACACCTCCGCCGTGTCTACGCCGACGGGGAAGACGCTGAGGCTCGCGAGGCGATGATGCTCGCCGCGACCCAGGCCGGCATCGCCTTTTCCAACTCCAGCGTGGCGCTCGTGCATGGCATGAGCCGCCCCATCGGCGCTCACTTCCACGTCGCCCACGGTCTCTCGAACGCGATGCTCTTCCCCGCGGTGACGGCGTTCTCCGTGCACGCCGCCGAGAGCCGGTACGCAGACTGCGCCCGCGCTCTCGGAGCCGCCACCGACGGCGACAGCGATGCCATGGCCGCTGAGAAGTTCGTGGCGGCTCTCCGCACCCTGTGCCAGGACCTGGAGGTGCCCACTCCTCAGGCCCACGGCATCGACAAGGCAGAGTGGTTCCGCCTGTCACCCCTCATGGCCGCGCAGGCGCTCGCGTCCGGATCCCCCGTCAACAACCCTGTCGTACCCACCGCGGAGGAGATCCAGGATCTCTACGCGAAGATCTACGCCTGACACTCGGCGAGCAAGGAACCCTGATGACCACGACAGCCGCCGCCCCGGCGCACATCGACCACTACATCGACGGCCGCGTCGACGATCGCGGCGCCGAGACCCGCAGCGAGGTCTACAACCCCGCCACCGGCCAGGTGACCGGCCTTGTCGCGCTGGCGACCGCCGAGGACGTGGACGCTGCGGTCCGGGCCGCGTCCGAGGCGTTCGAGACCTGGTCCGCCACCCCGCCCCACATCCGTGCCCGTATCCTCTTCCGGTTCCGCGACCTGGTCGAACGGGACACGGACCGGCTCGCCTCGATCATCACGGCCGAGCACGGCAAGGTGCTCTCCGATGCCAGGGGCGAGGTCATCCGCGGGCTCGAGGTCGTCGAGTTCGCGTGCGGCATTCCGCAGCAACTGAAGGGTGAGTTCTCCGAGAACGTCGCCCGCGAGGTGGACGCCGTGTCCCTGCGCCAGCCGCTCGGGGTGGTCGCCGGCATCTCGCCGTTCAACTTCCCCGCCATGGTGCCGATGTGGATGTTCCCCGTTGCCCTGGCCTGCGGAAACACCTTCGTGATGAAGCCGTCGGAGAAGGACCCCACACTCAGCGTCGAACTCGCCCGGCTGCTCACCGAAGCCGGTCTGCCGAAGGGCGTGTTCAACGTGGTGCACGGCGACAAGACGGCCGTGGACGCCCTCCTCACCCACGACGACGTCGAGGCGGTGAGTTTCGTGGGCTCCACCCCGATCGCCGAGTACGTCCACCGGACCGCCACCGCGGGCGGCAAGCGCGTGCAGGCCCTCGGCGGTGCCAAGAACCACATGGTCGTCATGCCCGACGCCGACCTCGACCAGACCGTCGCCGCGCTGATGGGCGCCGCCTACGGCTCCGCCGGCGAACGATGCATGGCCATCTCGGTCGCGGTACCCGTGGGCGAGGACACCGCGAACGCGCTGCGCGAGCGGCTCGTCGCCGCCCTCGCCGAGCTCAAGGTCGGCCCGGGCACCCAGGACGGGGTCGAGATGGGACCGCTGGTCACGAAGGCCCACCGGGACAAGGTGGCCGACTACCTCGAGGTGGGTACGGACGAAGGCGCCGAGTTGGTCGTCGACGGCCGTCGGACCCCGGTCCCCGGCCATGAAGGCGGATTCTTCCTCGGCGCATCGCTGTTCGACCACGTCGGCCCGCACATGCGGATCTACCGCGAGGAGATCTTCGGTCCGGTGCTCGCCATGGTCCGGGCGCAGTCGTTCACCGAAGCCCTGCAGTTGGTCAACGACCACGAGTTCGGTAACGGCACGGCGATCTTCACCGCCGACGGGCACACCGCCCGCACCTTCCTGGCCAAGGTGAAGGCCGGAATGGTCGGGGTCAACGTGCCGATCCCGGTCCCCATGGCCTTCCACTCCTTCGGCGGCTGGAAGAGGTCCCTGTTCGGAGACCACCACATCCATGGCCCCGAGGGCGTGCGTTTCTACTCCCGCTACAAGACCGCGACCACCCGCTGGCCGAACGACAGCCAGGCGCGCGCGGAGTACGCGATGCCGACCCATGGCTGACACCACCACGGCCGAGGTTCTCGCCGACGTCCACCGGGGCGTCGGCCGGATCCTGCTGAACCGGCCCAAGGCTCTCAACGCCCTGACGACAGGCATGGTCGCCGCCATCGACCGTGTGCTCGCCGCATGGGAGCACATACCACTGTCCGCTGTGGTGCTGGGCAGCACCAACACGAAGGCGTTCTGCGCCGGTGGAGACATCCGCACGATCCGCGAGCACAGCCTCGCGGGGGATGCCGAGGCCAGTGAGCGGTTCTTCGCCTCCGAGTACCGGCTCAACGCCCGGATTGCCGGGTACCCCGTCCCGGTCGTCTCGCTCATCGACGGCCTGTGCATGGGCGGCGGCCTCGGCCTGTCCGTCCACGGCACCTTCCGCGTCGTCACCGAGCGCGCGGTGCTCGCGATGCCCGAGACCGGGATCGGGTTCTTTCCGGACGTCGGGGCCAGCTTCTTTCTGCCGAGGCTGCCGGGCGCGATCGGCATGTACCTGGGACTGACCGGGCACCGGCTTGACGTGGCCGACGCCCTGTACACGGGACTGGCCACGCACTTCGTCCCCGCGGACAGGCTCGACGCGGTCGCGGATGTCCTGGCCGACAACCCCGGCGACCCGGTGGACGTCGTCCTCAACCGCCTCGCCGGCCGCTCCCCGGTGGCGGAAAGCAGGCTGGCGAAGGCACGCGGGGACGTGGACTGGGCGTTCGGCGCCCCAACCCTCGGCGAGATCGAGAAGCGCCTGCGTCACCTCGACACCCCTTGGGCTGCAGCCACGCTGGTCGCCTTGGAGTCCGCCTCGCCGCAGAGCCTGGAGATCACCCACGCCCTGCTGGCCCGGGGCAGGCAGCACACGCTGCGCGAGTGTCTTGGCACCGAACTCGCCCTCACGCGCACGACCATCCGCACGCCGGACTTCCTTGAGGGCGTCCGTGCGGCTCTGGTCGACAAGGACCGCAGTCCCAACTGGCGGCGTGCGTCATACGGCGGACCAGTGCTGCCGACCTGAGTGCTTCCGCCAGTTTCTTGGCCGTCGTGCCAGCGGGAGAGTGGCGGCTCGCCCTGACGGAGCGGCTGCCAGCCGCGCATTTACGCCCGCTCCACCCCGCCGCTGTTGGCCGCGGTTTGCGTGGCCGCTCGCCGCAGTGCGTGGCGGCATGCCTGGATGGCGGGGTGTTGGTTGCGGCCGCGGCGTACCGCGGTGAAGATGCGGCGTGTTTGCTGCCCGGTGGGGAGCGGGCGCAGCGCGACGGTCGGGGGCCGCTCGTTCCACATGAGGTCGGGGAGCAGGGCAGCGGCGTGACCTAGCTCGACGAGGCGTAGATGGATCAGGAGGTCGGTGGTTTCGAACCGTACGTCTGGTTCGAAACCGGCGGTGCGGCACAGGGTCATGGCCCAGTGCCGGGCAGCTGTTCCTTCGGGTTCCATGGCCCACGGGTGGTCGGCGAGTGAGCGCAGTGACGCCGTGGGGCTGCTCCCGGCGGTGTCACCCGCTGGTGCGGGCTGCGCGAGGTGGAGGGGGTCGTCGAGGAGGTCTTCCTGTTCCAATTCGGCCGGCCGGGGGTTGGGGTTGCCCGGGTACTCCTCGGCGATGACCAGGTCGAAGTCGCGGGCCTGAAGTGCCGGCAGGGCCATTTCCGGTGGCATCTGCGTGACGTGGATCCGTAGGCCGGGGTGGAGGCTGCGCAACAGGCTCAGCGCGCTGGGCACCAGGGTGAGGGCGGCTGTCTGGAACGAGGCGATGCGCAGGGTGCCGGTCAGATCGGTCAGGGAGGTGGCCAGGTCCGCCTCGGCGCGCTCCAGGCGCTCCAGCACTGCCTCGGTGTGCGCGACCAGGATCTCCGCCTGGGCGGTCAGCCTCACGCGTCGCCCGACCGGTTCCAGCAGCCGCACGCCGACCTCTGCCTCCAGCTGGGAGAGCTGCTGGGAGACGGAGGAGGGGCTGTAGGAGAGGGCGGCGGCGACGGCCGCGAGAGTGCCGCGGTGTTTGAGCTCGCGCAGTAGGCGTAGTCGGTGCAGGTCGAACATCGGCGGAGTGTTCTCCTCGGAGTCGCGACGCAGCTTGACTGGTCGGTTTCTCTGATGAATATAGGTTGGAAACATTCGCTGGACCGAATGGATGCGTGCGCAGCACGCTGTCTGCGTGACTCAAGAGACTCCTGTCCTCCGCGCGGTGCGGTGGTGGGCGCGGCCCGCCGCCAGGTCCTGGACCTGCGCGCCCGCCCCCGCCCAGGTGCGTGCCTTCCACGCCTCCCTGCCCGAGTACGCCCCCACCCCACTGCCCGAACTCCCCTCGCTCGCCGCCGAGCTGGGGGTCGGGAAGGTGTTCGTCAAGGACGAGTCGTCCCGTCTGGGCCTGCCCGCCTTCAAGGTGTTGGGCGCATCCTGGGCGGTGCACCGCACGCTTGCCGAGCGGGCGGCGCACGGCGAGCAGTTGGGTCCGCTCACGCTGGTGACCGCCACCGACGGCAACCACGGCCGCGCTGTGGCCCGTGTGGCACGCCTGCTCGGCCAGCGGGCCCACGCCTTCGTCCCGCAGGGGGTGCATCCGAAGGCCGCGGGGGCCATCGCCGCCGAAGGGGCGGAGGTCACCCGGGTCGCGGGATCCTACGACGAGGCCGTGCGGCAAGCGGCCCAGGCGGCTGCCGCGCCGGACGCGGTGCTGCTCCAGGACACCGCCTGGCCGGGCTACGAGACGATCCCGGGCTGGATCGTCGAGGGCTACTCCACCCTCTGCGCCGAAATCGACGAGCAGCTTGCGGCCAGCGGCGCCGGGATACCCGATCTCGTCGCCGTCCCGGTGGGGGTGGGCTCGCTGGCTCAAGCCGTCGTCACCCACTACCGCAGCCGCGCGGCCGGCCAGGCACCGGCGCTGCTGGCGGTGGAACCCCAGGCCGCTTCCTGTGTCATCGAGAGCCTTACGCTCGGCGAACCGGTCAGCGTCACCACGGGTGACACCACCATGGCCGGCCTGAACTGCGGTACTCCCTCCAGCATCGCCTGGCCCTACCTGCGCAGCGGGCTGAACGCCGCCATCTCCATCGCCGACGCCGACAGTGCCCGTGCAGCAGGCGACCTCGCCGCCCTCGGCGTCTCCTCCGGCCCCTGCGGCGCCGCCTCGCTCGCCGGCGTCCGCGCCGCGCTCACCGGCGACGGCGCCGGCGGGCGCCGTGCCGCCCTGGGCCTCGGCCTCGCCTCAACGGTGGTGCTGCTGAGCACCGAGGGCAGCGTCGCCAACCCGCACGGCACCTCCGACCACTGATCCCCACCACTTCGCTCCCCGGTCACGGCCACCGCCGGACGCACCGCGGAGGCAGCCACCGCCCCACCGTTTCCGCCGACTTCTGGGAGACAGGTCATGACGAGCCCCGCCCCCGACAAGATCACTGTCAACGGCGACCGCCTGTGGCAGTCCCTGATGGACCTCGCCGAGATCGGCGCGTACGACGACGAGCGCACCGGTCTGCGCGGCGTCAACCGCCTGGCCCTGACCGACGCCGACGCGGCCGGGCGGCGCAAGGTCATCGCATGGATGGAACAGGCCGGACTGAACGTCCGCGTCGACGCCATGGGCAACATCTACGGCCGCCGCGAGGGCACCGACCCCACCGCGGCCCCGGTGCTGACCGGCTCACACATCGACAGCGTCGCCACCGCCGGCGCCTTCGACGGCTGCCTCGGAGTCCTGGGCGGCATCGAAGTCGTACGGGTGCTGAACGAGCACGGCATCACCACCCGCCACCCCATCGAGGTCGGCGTCTTCACCGAGGAAGAAGGCGTCCGCTTCGGCACCGACATGCTCGGCAGCGCGGTCGCCGCCGGACGCCTCACCCTTCAGTACGCCCACGCCATGACCGACCGCGACGGCCTCACCCTCGGCGCCGAACTTACCCGCACCGGCTTCAACGGCCCCGCCGACGTACGCCTCGACCCGCCGCACGCCTACGTCGAGTGCCATATCGAACAGGGCCCCGTGCTCGCCGAGAACGGAGTCACGGTCGGCGTCGTCACCGGCGTTCAGGGCATCTCCTGGCAGGAGATCACCATCCACGGCCGCGCCGCCCACGCCGGCACCACCCCCACCCACCTGCGCGCCGACGCCGGCCTCGCCGCCGCCCAGATCATCGTCCACCTGCGGACCATGGTCGACTCCGGGAACTACGGCGACCTGCGTGCGACGGTCGGCCACCTGAACGTCCACCCGGACCTGACCAACATCGTCCCGGCCCGCACCGAGATGACCGTCGACCTGCGCAACCCCGACGATGCCCGGATGGCCCGCGCCGAGGCGGACCTCGCCGCCTTCCTGCGGACCCTGGAAGACAGCCAGCCAGGACTGTCCCTCCATACCCGGCGAATGGCCCAGACCTCCTGTATCCCCTTCGACGAAGGCGTCCAGAAGGTCATCGCTCAGGCCGCCGACGACCACGGTCTGGAGCACATCTCCCTGCTCTCCGGCGCCGGGCACGACGCCCAGGAGATCGCCGCGCTCTGCCCCACAGCCATGATCTTCGTACGCGGTGAGTACGACGGCATCAGCCACAACCCCCGCGAATACTCCACCCCCGAAGCATGCACCCACGGCGTCAACGTCCTCGCGACCACTCTCCTCCGCCTGGCCGGCCAGAACTGACCGCCAAAGGCCGAGCGGCCCATACCTGATGCGGGGAGGACCAGCAGGCCCTCCCCGCATCAGGTGTGCCCGTGCCTGCCCTGAGACTTGTGCAGGTCAGTGTTTGTCCCTTCTGGTTGGTCAGCCAGGAGCGACGCGGCTGGGCGGAGGTTGCTGCTGTTCGTCTCGTGGTTGTCTCCGCCGTGGGTCAGGCGGCCTGTACCAGGTAGTACGGGCTGATGTCGTGGCGGGTGGCGGGTCGGACCTTGCGGTGGGTGAGGCGCCTTGTCATCAGGGTGATGGCTGCCTACGTGTGATGAGTGCTTCGCTCACCTGGGGCAGGCGTTCGTGGTCCCGGCAGTGACGGCGGGCCCTCATGATCCACGACCGCGACTGCTCGACCACCCACCTGCGCGGCAGGACCACGAAGCCCTTCGCGTCCGGTGGGCGGCGGACTGTCTTGGTGGTGATGTCGAGGTAGGTCTTGGCCCAGGTCACCAGCTTCCCGGCGTAGGCGGAGTCGGCCCAGACGATGGCGATCTCGGGGTGCATGAGAGCGACGCGGAACAGCAGCTCCTTGGCCGCTTCGCGGTCGGTCACGTTGGGCGCGGTGACCATCACTAGGAGCACCAGGCCCCTGTTGTCGCAGAACAGATGCCTCTTCCGGCCGTTGATCCTGTTGGCTTCGTCCCATCCACGGGTGTCCTTGCCGACGGTCTCGGAGCCCTTGATGCTCTGCGAGTCGACGATCGCCGACGCCGCGCGGGGTGTCTTCCCGCTGGCGAGACGGATCCTGCGACGGAGTTGGTCGCGGATGCCGATGATCCTGGAAGCGGCCCAGCGCCGGGCAAAGCCGTAAGTCGTCCGCCATGGAGGGTGGTCGGCGGGCATTGCGCATCACTTTATGCCGTTGTCGACCAGATAGCGGATGCCGTCGACGATCTCCCGCCAGGGGTGGGCTTCGGGATGCCCGCTACTCGCTTTCTGGCATGCGGGAACGGGCAACAGCGGCTCGATCAGGGCCCATTCGGCGTCGGCCATGCCGGAGGGATAGCGGGGTTCGCGCATCAGAGAGTGGGGCCCGGTCCGTGTGGGGAGCGCTGCGGACGCGTGGACCGGACCCCGGTCTCCTGATGTGGCGGTGCGCGTTCCGGCCGCGAAGGGTGGTCAGCGCGGTGGCTGGGCGGCCATCGCGAGGTTCGCCTCGATCGCCCTCATCTGGTCGCTGAGGTAGCCGGCCCAGGTGCTCTTGGGGAACAGGGCCAGGTGCGGGCCGATCGTGCCCGTGATCATCCGGCGGAACTGGGTGAGCTTCTCGCTGAGCCAAGCCCGCTCCTCCAGCTCGGCCTCGCTCGCGCAGAAGTGATAGCCCAGGTCACGGGTCCAAAGAACGGGTGGCCAGCTGCGTTCGGCGCACAGGTCGCGCAGGGTGGCCAGTCCCCGTCTGATTTGGCAGCGGATGAGCTCGCACGAACCCATCAGCCGGGTGAGCACCATGCCGGCGGGCGCGACCTCGAACAGCGCGGTGCGTATCAGGTCGGCGCGGCGCTCCGCTGCTGGGGAGCGCTTGGCCACGGTTACTCGCCCGCAGGATGCGGGAGAGTTCCTCGTCCACGTCGACCTCGCCGGTCTCGGCGGCGGTCTCGATCCAGTCCAGTACGGCCCCGCATCGGGCAACGTTTTGCGTGAGGACGGCCCGTTCGTCGTCCCACAGTTGCCGGTCGCGCAGTTGGGGAACCGTCTTCCCGCAGGCGGACACGAACTGGTGGCAGGCGCCGACCAGGTCCAGGAACTCCTCGGTCCGCTCGATCTTTTTCACCGCCCGCCTGTCCGGTGTCTCCCGGCGGAAGTCGTCCGCCTGCTGTTGGAAACGGTCGGTGTGCGCTCGGTTGACCGCGTGCCGGGCGGTGTTGTCGGCGACCACTCTGGCCGCGCCGTCCGGCCGGCGCAGCACGTCGGAGGCGACCTGCGCCGCGACCGTGTCGTCCTCGATGAGGTCGTGGACGACCTCGGTCTTGTGCTGCGTGGTCTGCGCTTTGTTGATCATGTGCCGGGCGGTGTCGTCCGCGACGACTTTGGCCGCCACGGCCGGACGGCGCAGTACGTCCGCGGCCACCTGGGCTGCGACCTCGTCGTCGTCGACCAGGCGGTGGATGGCCGCCACCTTCTGCGGCACCGTCTCAGGATGGGCCGGGCGCTGCCCGACGTGCTTCTTGGCCAGGTCCGTCGTCCAGCGCCGCACCCTTGCGCGCTCATCCAGCGGCGGGGCGCAGATCGTCTCGAAGCGCTCGGTGTCGTCCGGGATGGACGCGAGGATGCAGTGGACCTTGTGGGAGACGCCGTGACGACGCCGCTCTCCGGGCCAGCGGTGGGCGGCGAACCGGTAGTTGCGGACCGTACTCAGCGACAGCCCGAGGTCGTCGGCGTAGATCTGCAACGAGGCATCGACGCCGCCCAGGTCCTCGCCGACGGCCGGATGCGCGCCGCCGTTCGGCTGCATCGGTTCGATCTCCAGCGCGTGGTCCCCGATGGTGAACTGAATGCGCTGCATCGGCGCCGACCAGTTCCCGGTCGGCGCCGATGAACTGCTCGTAGCGCTCGCGGGTTATGTGGCCGATCACGGTGGTGGGCATGGCCGTCACCATCCCCCAAGGGGCAAGGGCCCGGCAGACCGGACCACCGGCGACAACACCCCGGTCCAACTCCAGCCAGAGTCAATCCATTCTAGATCTACCACCAGCAATGGCAGTAAATGACTGCTCGAAAGTAAATCGGACACATGAACCGTTCGCGGAAGCGTCTATCCGGACGCTTGGGCGAACGGTTCCTTCCGCGCCGCCCAGGCCCTCCGGCGACATTTCGCCGAGCAGTACACCGTGTTGCTGCGGTGATCCACCCCGGCCATCCAGACCGCCCCGCACACCCGCCGGCCCTCGTCCCGCTTCAGCGCGGCCACCCGCAGCCTCACCCGCCGCAGCCGACGCCACTGGCTGGAACGACACACGCCCGAGCAGAACACTGCCCGCGGCCCGGCACCCGGCCTCAGCCAGTCACCACAGCCCGGACAACGCCGCTCGCGTTGCGTTTTGTTGGTGACGCTGTTCGGCGATCGCCGTAGCGAAGAGATCGTGCTGGGACTCGAAGTCGGAGTAGAAGGCTCCGTCGGTTCGCTCCGCGCAGACGTTATAGGCGTCGAGCCCCGCGAGCTGTCCATGCCGTCTCGCCCTACGCGGCTCGGGCGGTCTCGCCACTGACCGCCTCGTCGTCGGCTTGCGCTCTCCCGGTCGGCCACGCGGTGAAATCCATACAGCGCGGCCCTCCACGAAAGTGGTCGCCATTGGATCGCCGACGGCGTCGTCGCCTCCTCCGTTGACCGCGCCGGGCGGAAGGCCTGCTGCAGCCCGGATCTCAGTCGCTGTCGGGCACCATCGAGACCACGACCTTGCCGGCCTTGGTGCGGCCCTGCTCCACGTACGCCATCGCCTCAAGCGTCTGGTCGAACGGGAAGGTCCTGTCGATGACCGGGCGGAGCTTCCCGCTGTCGTAGAGGGCACTGAGCTTGCGCAGCTGGGAGCCGTTGGCCTGCATGAAGAAGAACTGGTAGCGCACGTCAAGCGCCTTGGCCTGCTTGCGCACCTTGCGACTGAGTGTGTTCATGACCACGCCCATGAACGAGGGGGCGCCGAGTTGCTTGGCGAACCCGGCGTCCGGCGGGCCGACGACACCGATGGCCAGGCCGCCGGGCTTCAACACCGTCAGAGACTTCTCGAGGTTCGCTCCGCCCAGGGAGTCCAGTACCAGGTCGTAGCCGGACAGCATCTTCGAGAAGTCTTCCTTGGTGTAGTCGACGACGACATCGGCGCCGAGGCTCCTGACCAACTTCTCGGTGTTGGTGTCCGTCGTCGTCGCCACCGTGGCGCCGAGGTGCTTGGCGAGCTGGATGACCGTCGACCCGAGGCCACCGGCGCCGGCGTGGATGAGCACCTTCTGGCCCGGCTTCACGCGGGCACGGTCGACGAGGATCTGCCAGGCGGCCAAGGCCACCAGCGGCACCGCGGCCGCCTCTTCGAGGGTGAGCGAGGCTGGCTTGGGCGCGACATCGTCCTGGTCGATCGCGATGAACTCCGCGAAGCCACCTACCCGCAGGTCGCGCGGACGGGCGTAGACCTCGTCACCGACTTCGAAGCCGCGTACAGCGGAGCCGACCCGCGTCACGACGCCAGCCAGGTCGTGGCCGAGCACGAACGGAGGCTTGTACTTCAGGAGTTGCTTGAACTCCCCGTTGCGGACCATTTTGTCCAGCGGGTTGATGCTGGCGGCGCTCACTCTGACCAGGACGTCGCGGTCCCCGACAGTGGGTTCGGGTACCTGCGCGGCGCGTGCGCCGTCCTTGCCGTACTTCTCGACGACGAATGCCTTCATGTCGGCTGCCCTTCTGCGTGATCTTCGCGGTGGGTTTCTTGGTGGTCGATGTGATGGTTCGGGCAGTTCTTCTGCTCGGGTGCCGAGGCGTCGGCGGAGCCACTGGCTCATCTGCTGGATGGCCTCGGGCCTCGGGTACGCGCCCGGCGCCCCGGACGAAGGCATGCTGTCCTTCGGACGGTCATGACGCTAATGGCTAAGTATAGAAAAGTAAACTCAGATGCCGTTAGAATCACCCCATGGATGTGTGGACGGAAGCTCTTCAGGACACCGGTATGGACCCCCGCCTCGACCGGGACACGTCGAACTGCTCCATCGCGCGGACCCTTGAGGTCGTGGGCGAGAAATGGACGATCCTGATCCTCCGTGAGGTCTGGTACGGCTCGTCCCGTTTCAGCGACTTCGAACGCGTCCTCGGCTGTCCTCGCAACCTCCTCGCGACGCGGCTCCGGATGCTCGTGGAGGAAGGGATCCTGGCCACCGAGACCTATAAGGAGCCCGGGGCACGGAGCCGGCCGAAGTATGTGATCACTCCCAAGGGCATGGATCTGGTCCCGGCCGTGATGGGGCTCCTGCAGTGGGGTGACCGATACCGCGCAGACCCGGAGGGGCCGGCCGTACTGTCGCGACACCGCACATGTGGTGCGCCCGTCAATGTCCAGATTCGCTGCGAACGAGGCCACCCTGTGCAGGCGGAAGACATCGAGAGCGTCCCTGGCCCCGCTTTTCGTATGAGGCCGGCCGAGTGACCTGAGCGCGCTTGAGTCAGGCGATCGGCGCGAACTCCTCTGTCAGCTCTCCGGGGTGCGCTCACTCCGTCTGGCTCGGGACTGGTGGAGGCGGACCTTGGTGCGGTTGCCGCAGCGCGACATGGAGCACCAGCGGCGGTTGTGGGCGGGGGAGCGGTCCAGGAAGCGCAGGGCGCACGTTTCCGCGCCGCAGACGCGTACGCGGCGGATCTCGGCGGACAGCAGCAGGTCGACGGTGTCCTGGGCGATGAGTGCCAGTGCGGCTGTCGGGTCGGCGGCGAGGGTCGAGGTACCGGCGGGTTCCAGACGTCCGTCCCCGATGGCGATTTGAAGGGCAGGCCGGGGGGCCTCCGCTGCCGATCGGTTGAGCAGCGTGACGTCGCCGGATGCGGGTAGTCGGCCGTCTGCGACCGCGAGTACGGCCCGGTCGACCGTCTCGCGCAGCCGTCGGCCCGACGTCAGGACGGCGGCAGTGGCGGGGGTCGAGGCGTCCGGTGCGAGCAGGCTCGCCTCCTGAAGCCACAGGACCAGGTCGACCGGATTCCGGAGAGTCTCCTCCGGCGTGGCACGCCACCGGCGGCGCAGCGTGTTGGCGAAGTCCAGGCAGACCCGCCCGCCGTCCCAGATCCACATGTCGTCCGTTGCCACGCCTCCATTCTGCACGTTAGCTTAACCCTCTAAGAGGGTTAGCTCGTGCATGAGGAGGCGCAGCCATGGGACAGCCGACTGTGACGACCGGAGTGACCCAGGTGGACGGGGTCCGCCTGCACTACGTCCGAGCCGGATCCGGCCCGCTGCTCGTCCTTCTCCACGGTTGGCCGCAGACCTCCGATTGCTGGCGGCCGGTGCTGGCGGATCTCGCCGCCGACCACACTGTCGTGGCGCCCGACCTGCGTGGCTACGGCCTGAGCGACAAGCCCGCATCCGGGTACGACAAGCGGCGCATGGCCGCCGACATGGCCGGCCTCGTCGAGGCGCTCGGCTTTGAGAGTGCCGCGGTCGTGGGACACGACCGCGGTGCCCGTGTGGGGCACCGCTGGGCACTGGACCGTCCGGAGCAGGTGGAACGGCTGGCCGTGCTCGACATCGTGCCGACCCGGGAGATGTTCCGCCGACTGGACGCCTCGCTCGCCTCCGGGTACTGGCACTGGCTGTTCCAGATGCAACCCGATCTGCCTGAGCGCCTGGTGGGACACGACATCCGCGGGTATCTCGAGTACTTCTTCGAGCGGTGGACCTATAACCGCCACGGGTTGACCCCCGAAGCGGTCGACGGCTACGTCCGCGCGTTCTCCCGCCCGGGTGCCATGCGGGCGAGTTTCGACGACTACCGGGCCATGGAGCAGGATGTCGCCCTCGACGACATCGACGCTGCCGAGGGCCGTCGCCTCACGCTGCCGGTACTGGCGTTGTGGGGTTCCGCCGGGTTGCCCTCCCGCCTGCCGACGTTGGAGATCTGGCGCGAGTACGCGGTTGACGTCACCGGTGCCGAGATCCCGGAATGCGGCCACTTCATCCCGGAGGAGCAACCGGAGGTGATGCTGGCGCATCTGCGACCCTTCTTGGTCGGCAGAACGAACCGATGACCCCGCCACGGTGACGGAGGCGGCGTGCCTCCGGCCGGTCGAGCGCCGTACCGAGGGGGGGGCGCCCCCCGGTAATGGGGGGGCGCCCCCCACCGGACGGGCCGCAGCACCGGGCCGGGGCG
>NZ_JBHVST010000028.1:0-114721 GCF_042885015.1 Streptomyces sp. NPDC058086
CCGAAGCTCCCGAAGATACGGCTGCTTCCGCACCGGGCACCCCGCCCCCGCCGCCCGGAACCCCTGGTCAAAGTCCGCATCGACCCGCCGAAGCTCCCGAAGATACGGCTGCTTCCGCACCGGGCACCCCGCCCCCGCCGCCCGGAACCCCTGGTCAAAGTCCGCATCGACCCGCCGAAGCTGCCCCGCATACGGATACGCCGCCCGCGGCTGACCCCATTCCGTGAGCATAATCCCGTGGTGATCGGAGCCGTCGGTCTCACCTTCCTCGCGCTGCTGACCGTGGCCGCGTTCAACGCCGACAGCCTGCCGCTGATCGGCGGCGGCGAGACGTACAGCGCGGCCTTCTCGGAGGCGGGCGGCCTCAAGCCCGGCGACGAGGTTCGGATCGCCGGCGTCAAGGTCGGCAAGGTCAAGGACGTCGATCTGGACGGTGACCACGTCAAGGTCACCTTCAAGATCAAAGGCGATCCGGGGTTCGGCACCGAGACCGGCGCCTCGATCCGGGTCAAGACGATCCTCGGCGCGAAGTACCTCGCGCTGCATCCCAAGGGACCGGGACAGCTGAAGCCCGGCAGCGAGATACCGCTGAAGAGGACGGTTTCGGCGTACGACGTCGTACAGGCGTTCAGCGATCTCACTACGACGACGGAGAAGGTCGACACGGACCAGTTGGCGAAGGCCCTGGACACCATCTCCACCACGTTCCAGGACTCGCCCGCCGAGGTACGGGCGTCCATCAAGGGCCTCTCGAAGATCTCCCGTACGGTCGCCTCGCGCGACAAGG
The DNA here is from genome assembly GCF_042885015.1 of Streptomyces sp. NPDC058086. Taxonomy (NCBI): domain Bacteria; kingdom Bacillati; phylum Actinomycetota; class Actinomycetes; order Kitasatosporales; family Streptomycetaceae; genus Streptomyces; species Streptomyces sp. NPDC058086. The sequence continues at coordinate 788 of NZ_JBHVST010000028.1, forward strand.
CGCTGGGCGAACTCCTCGACCACGCGAACGGTGTCACGGGCGTACTGGCCGAGCGCTCCGAGGACTTCACCGCGCTGGTCAAGGACGGCGACCAGCTGTTCAAGGAGATCAGCAAGCGGCGCGAGGCGATACACAAGCTGCTGAAGAGCTCCGCCGTGCTCGGCATCGAGCTCTCCGGCCTGGTCGAGGACAACGACAAGGAGATCGGGCCCGCGCTCAAGGGCCTGAACACCGTGGTGCGGATGCTCGAACGGAACCAATCCAGCCTCGACCGGAGCGTCAAGCTGCTCGCGCCCTACGTCCGGGTCTTCAGCAACGCCCTCGGCAACGGCCGCTGGTTCGACAGCTACGTCCAGAACCTGGTCGCCGCTCCAGTGGTGCCGCGCACGGGAGGCAACCGGTGAAGAACCTGAAGAGGCGCGTGGCCGTGGTCACCGCACTCGCCCTCGTCGCCGCGCTCACCTACGTGCTCTGGCCGCGCTCCGAGTCCGTGCACGTCACCGCGTACTTCCCGCGCACCGTCGGCATCTACCCCGGCTCGGACGTCCGCGTCCTCGGCGTCCGGATCGGCGAGGTCGAGAAGATCACGCCGGAGGGCGACCGGGTGCGAGTGGAGCTGAAGTACGACGAAGGCCGCAAGGTGCCGGCGGACGCCGAGGCCGCCATCATCAACTCCTCGGTGGTCAGCGACCGTTACGTACAACTGCTGCCGGTGTACCGAAAGGGCCCGGTACTGCGGAACGGCGCCGTCATCCCCGAGACGCGGACGGCCGTACCGGTCGAACTGGACCGCGTCTTCAGCAGCCTGCACACGACGGCCGACGCGCTCGGCCCCCAGGGCGCCAACAAGGACGGCTCGCTGTCGCGTCTACTCGGGGTGAGCGCGGACAACCTCGACGGCCAGGGTCAGAACCTCAACCAGACGGTCGAGGACCTCTCGCAGGCCGTCACCACGCTGTCCGACGGCCGCAAGGACCTGTTCGGCACGGTGCGAAACCTGCAGGTGTTCACGGCTGCGCTGGCCGCCGACGACAAGAGCGTGCGGTCCTTCAACACCAGCCTCGCCGAGGTCGCCGGACAGCTCGCGGGCGAGCGCAAGGACCTCGCGGACGCACTCAAGAACTTGGGAACGGCGCTCGGCGACGTGTCCGCCTTCGTGAAGAAGAACAAGAAGTCGCTGACCTCGAACGTGCAGGGCCTCAGCAAGGTGACCAAGGTGCTCGTCACCCAACGGGCCGCGCTGGCCGAGCTGTTGGAGGTCGCTCCCACAGGTCTGTCGAACCTGAACGACGCCTACAACCCGTCCTCGGGCACCCTCGACACCCGCAACAACGCGCAGCAGGCACAGGATCCGGCCTCGCTGCTGTGCTCCGTACTGAGGACGACTGGCGGCGAAGGCGGCAAGAACCCCGACTGCAAGGAGCTCAAAGACCTCTTCGACTCCCTGCCGAAGGCGCCCCAGGGCTCCGCGGTGACGGGAACGGTCGACCGGACGCTCGGCGGAATTCTGGGGGCGAGCGCATGAGCGCACTGCGCAAGGTCGGGGCGGTCGCGTGTGCCGCGGTCGGCTCGCTGCTGCTGTCCGGCTGCGAGTTCAACGGCTGGTACGACGTCCAGCTGCCCGGCGGAGCCGCCGCCGACGGCCACGCGTACCACGTCACCGTCGAGTTCCGCGACGTCCTCGACCTGGTGCCGCAGTCGGCGGTGAAGGTCAACAACGTCACCGTGGGCGCGGTCGAGAAGGTGGAACTGGACGGCTGGCACGCGCGTGTACGGCTGCGGGTCGCCGACTCGGTGAAGCTGCCCGCCAACGCGGTCGCCGAGCTGCGGCAGACCAGCATGCTCGGCGAGAAGTACGTCGCGCTCTCCGCCCCGACCGGCACGGCCCCCATGGGCCGGCTCGGCGACGGCGACCGCATCCCGCTGTCTCGCAGCGGCCGCAACCCGGAGATCGAGGAGGTGCTGTCCGCGCTCTCCGCGCTGCTCAACGGCGGCGGAGTGGCCCAGCTCAAGACGATCACCGTGGAGCTGAACAAGGCCCTGGACGGCCGGGAGAGCCGGGTCAGATCGCTGCTCAAGGAGCTGAACACCTTCATCGGCGGCCTGGACGACCAACGGAAGGACATCGTCCACGCCCTGGAGGCCGTCGACCGGCTCGCGGGGCGGCTCGGCAAGGAGAAGAAGACGATCGCCCAGGCCGTCGACACGATGCCACCTGCCCTGAAGGTCCTGGCCGACCAGCGCCGCGATCTGACGAGGATGCTCACCGCCTTGTCGAAGCTCGGCAAGACGGGCACCAAGGTGGTCAACGCCTCGCACGACGACACGGTCGCGAACCTCAAACAGCTGCGGCCCATCCTGCAACAGCTGAACAAGGCGGGCGACGATCTGCCCAACTCCCTTGAGCTGCTGACCACTTACCCGTTCCCGCGCAACGCGGTGGACGCCGTCAAGGGGGACTACGTCAACCTCGACATCACGGCCGACCTCGATCTGTCGGACCTCTACGGAAACCTGGCGGACGGCAACTCCGGCGGGGGCAAGGGCGATTCCCAGAAGCCCGGCACTCCCGACGTACCGGATCTCCCCGATCTCCCCGATCTGCCGAGCGTGCCGACACCCACCGCGCTGCCGAGCACACCGAGCCTGCCGTCGTCCCCCTCGGTGCCGTCGGCCCCCTCGGGCGGGGGCGGGCCGCTGTGCCCGCCGGTGTGCACCAGCAGCTACACCACCCAAGGCGGGCTGCCCGAGGGGATAGACCTCGCGCTCGCGGAGCTGATGCTGAAGGGGGTTCAGCCGTGATCACCCGTACGGTCAAGGCCCAGCTCCTGGCCTTCGCCACCGTCACCGCCGTCGGGGTGTCGTATGTCGGCGCCGAGTACACCGGTCTGGTGGACGACGTCCTGGGCCGCGGCTACACCGTGCAAGCGGACTTCGCCGACTCTGGGGGCATCTTCCCCGGCGCCGAGGTCACCTACCGCGGGGTGCCGGTGGGTCGCGTCGGCGCGCTGCGGCTGACCGGCTCCGACGGCGTCTCGGTCGCTCTCGACATCAAGGACGGCACGCCACGCATCCCGGCGGACACCCTCGCCGTGGTGGCAAACCGTTCGGCGGTGGGCGAGCAATACGTAGATCTACAGCCACGTACTTCGCATGGCCCATACCTCCTCGACGGCAGCGCCATCCCGCGCGGCAGCACGCGCGTGCCACTGCCCACGACGGACCTGGTCCTGAGCCTGGACCGGCTGGTGAACTCGGTCGGCAAGGACGATCTACGAGTCACCGTGGACGAGTTGGGCAAGGCCTTCTCGGGCACCGGCCCGAATCTGAGCCGACTGGTGGACTCGGGCAACGCGCTCGTGGAGTCGGCCTCCGAGTCACTCCCCCAGACGATCTCGCTGATCGAGGACTCGCGAAAGGTCCTCAAGACGCAGTCCGACCAGGGCTCGTCCATCAAGTCGTTCGCGCACGACCTGGCGGTTCTCACGGCACAGCTGAAGTCGAGCGACGGAGACCTGCGCAAGCTGATCGGCAACGCGACACCGGCCGCGCAGCAGGTGAACTCGCTGCTGAAGAACATCTCACCGCGCCTGTCGGTCCTGCTGGCCAATCTGATCAGCGGCGGCCAGGTCACGCTGGCCAACCTGCCCGGCGTGGAGCAGTCCCTGGTCACCTTCCCGGCACTGGTCGCGGGCAGCTACACGGTCGTCCCGGGCGACGGCACCACCCACTTCGGCCTGGTGGTGAACGCCGACGACCCGCCGCCGTGCACCCAGGGGTACGGCACGGCACGGCGCGACCCCTCGGACACCAGCCCGCGCGAGGCGAACACCGACGCGCGCTGCACGGCCCCGCGCGGAAGCAAGACGTCGGTACGGGGCGCGCAGAACGCCCCCGGCGCGTCGGCCGCTTCCGGCGATGCGAACCAGGCGGCGTACGTGACGCCGTACATCACGCCTTACGACCCGGAGACCGGCACCGCGACCGGCCCGGACGGCAGACCGGTCGAGATCGGCTCGACGGGCGGCCAACAGGCGGTGTTCGGAAAGGAGTCGTGGCAATGGCTGCTAGTAGGGCCGATGGCATGAGCGGGACCATGAACAGGGCCATGAGCGTGATCGTGTCGGGCAAGACCCTGTCGAGCAGAGCGTGGTCGGGCAGGGCGTGGTCGGTGGCGCTGGCCGTGGCGACCGTCCTCACGACGGCGCTGACGATCTGGCTGGTCCTTGGACTCTACGACCAGCACGACAGGGCGCAGCGGCGCCAGGACATCCTGGCCGCGGCCCGCCAGTCGGCGCTGAACTTCACCTCGCTCGACTACCGGCACTACGACCGGGACAGCGCGAACGTCCTCCAGGGCGCCACCGGCGACTTCAAGAAGCAGTTCGCCGCACAGACCGAGCAGCTGACCAAGCTCGTCGCCGCGAACGAGTCCGTGTCCGAGGGCCAGGTCCTCGACGCGGGCATCGTCCGCTCCGACGAGCACTCGGCCCGCGTCCTCGTGGTCGCCGACAGCAAGGTGACCAACACCGCCGCCCCCAAGGGCGAGGCGCGCACCTACCGCCTACAGCTCGACCTGGTGCACCGAAACGGCCGCTGGCTGACCTCCGACGTCGAGTTCGTCGGCTGACCGCGCCCTCCCCGCCATACGACCCATGAGGACATGAGGAGTAAGACCGTGGCGAAGACGACCACCCGAAGCCGCGGTTCCGGTTCCGGATCCGGCACCAGGCACACCATGACCGCGGCCGCCCGCGCGGCGGCCAAGCGCGCGGAGCGCGGCCACCTCGAATCGAACCCGGCGTCCACCGACGAGGAGGCCCCGGGACGGCCCGAGGCACCGACCGCCGGCCGCACCGTCCTCATCGAGTCCCCCGACGAGGACGGCTGGGACGACCCGCCCGAGCCCTCGCCGGAGTGCTTCGAGGAAGACCCACCGCAGGAGGAGGGCGAGCCCGGCCCCGGTACGGCCACGCGGCACGGTCGGCGGCGGCTGCTCACCGCCGCCCTGTGTGTCCTGCTCCTGGCGGGACTGGTCGCGGCCACCGTTCTCGGGTGGCGCTACCGGGAGGGCGTGCGGGCCGAACAGGCACGCGGTCAGGCACTCGCGGCCGCACGCCAGGCGGCGCCAGTCGTGCTGTCGTACGACTACAGGCACCTGGACCGCGACTTCGCCGCGGCCCGCGCCCGGCTCACCGGGCACTTCCGCGACGAATACCGGAAGACCACCACGACGGTGGTCGGGCCGACGGCCAGGAAGTACCACGGGGTGGTGAAGGCCACGGTGGCGCAGCCCGCCGGCGGCTCCCCGGCGGCCTCCGTCATCTCGGCCTCGGCCGACCGGGCCGTGGTCCTCCTCTTCGTCAACCAGGTGACCACGAGCACCCAGGTCTCGGGCTCCCGCGTGGACCTGAATCGGGTGCGGATGACGCTGGCCCTTACGTCCGAGGGCTGGAGGATAAGCGGGGTCGACGCGCTCTGACATCTGCTTCTTCCGGGGGCTGAAGGGCAGACGAGGCGGGTTGCATGCCGGGGACGGCTGCGCGATTCGTGGATGCGGCCTCCAAGCTGTGCGGACGTTTCGCCCACTGCCGGTTCCTGGAGGCACGGCACCAGAGCGTGGCGACCGCCGCCAACCCGCTCGCGCTGGAGAAAGCTGTCCTCTCCGGCCGGGACGGCGAGGACGCCCGCGGGTGCCGGCATCGACTTCTTCCGCGGCCGTCTGGCACCGGGCGGAGAGCGGACCCCTTGGTCACTGCCGCACGGCACCTCCTGCCGTGTGATGCGTAGGGGCGGGCGTGACGAGGGCCCGCCCCTGCGCTCATCCGCGCCGACGTGCTCAGGGCAGGTGCCACACCTGGGTGGACAGCCCGTTGCAGTCGTAAATCTGCAGCTGTGTTCCGCTCGCTCGCCGTGTTGCCTTGGGGGTCGTCCAGGCAACGTCCGGACTGGGGGTTGTACAGGCTGCCGTCAGCTCGAGGGACCCACTGTTGGCCGACCACGCCGTTGCAGTCGTAGAGCTGCACTGCGATGGGAGAGGGCGTCCAGGACCAGGCCCCGCTGCTGCCGGCGGTGTTGAGGAGGACCACCTGCTGGTTCTCGGGGGCCCCGGCGGACACCGCCCCCTGCGCCGGCGCAGGCTGCGCAGTGCCGCCTCGCACGTCGGCCTGCTGCTGGTCACCCTGGTCGTCGTCGCCCCGATCCTGCTCATGGTGAAGGTCTCGCGGCAGTCCGACGCCGACGTCGCCGCCCACCCGCTGTCCTGGACCAGGCCACTGGAACCTGCACAACTACGTGGCCGCGATGCAGGCCGTGAACTACGGGCGCAGCCTCTACAACACCGTCCTGATCACCGGCGGCGCCGTCGTCCTGGTCATCCTGACCGGATCACTCGTGGCCTGGCCGAGGTCCCGCATCTCCCCGCATCTCCCGCCGCTGGACCAAGACGGTCTACCAGTTCTTCGTGGCCGGCCTCACGGTCCCCGTCTTCGTCATGATCACGCTGTACATGTTCATGCGGGACCTCGAACTGTTGGACTCCTACGCCTCGGTGATCCTCGCGGAGGCCGCGATCAGCCTCCCCTTCGCCGTGCTCTTCTTCACCAGCTTCCTGAGATCCGTGCCCGTCGAGCTCGAGGAGGCCGCCGTCATCGACGGGGCGGGTCCGCTGCGCACGTACTGGCACGTCATCCTGCCCGTCCCGCGCCCGGCCACCGCGACCCTCGTCATCACCCGCACCCTGGCCATCTGGAACGACCTGGCCATTCCCCTGGTCCTGCTGACCTCCGACAGCAAGCAGACGAACGGCACATCGTCGCCGGTATCACCGCCTGGGTCAGCAAGGGGTGAGGCATGCCCGGAGCGGCCGGGGAACGCCAGTGCGTACGGCGCTGCCCCGGTCGGGGTGTGCGCCGCACGCGTGGTGGGGGCGTCGACGCTCAGCCGAGGGCGGGACGTCGACGTAGACAGTGCTTTGGCCGTACAAGCCGTGGGCGTAGACGGTGACGGCTCGGCTGCTGCCGGTGGTGAAGGTGACCGGCAGTTGACTCCAGCCCGTCTGGCTCGACCTGGCGCTGGCGCCGTCGCTGACTCCAAGGTCGGCGTACGGGCCCGTTAAAATCCGTACCTCGCGTGCAGCAGCTGCCACGAGCCTGTCGAGGCCTCGACTCTGCGGCCGACGTCCGCCAAAGAAGGCGGTGCCGATCAGCGGATGGGCGGGAAGTGAGCGGCTCCCGCGGCGCCGCACGACCTCGATTCGAGGCCTTCCGCGCTCCAGTAGCGTTTTGAAACTAGTCGCGTTGTGCCACTAGTGACCGAAAACGCATCCTCGGTCGCAGAGAGGACTGATCATGACCACGAACCGGCTCGAAGGAGTTACCGAGAAGCTGATCCCCACCTCACTGGGCCCTCAGGCGTCGTCGTGCTCGCGGGTGTGGCGTCTGCGGCGCGTGTGCAGAGAGGACGCGGCGCTCGTGGGCCATGCGGGCTCACGCGCCGGGATCATCGAACTGGTCGAGAAGAAAATCGACCGGTGTCTGGCCCGGGGCGGCGGATGTGCCGTCGTGGAGAATCTGTTCCGTCCAGATGACCTTGCCGCGAGTCGTGTACCGCGTTCCCCATCGCTGGGCGAACTGCGCCACCAGAAACAGCCCCCGCCCGCCTTCGTCCGTGGTCGCCGCCCGCCGTAGGCGCGGCGAGGTGCCGCTGCCGTCCGACACCTCGCAGATCAGACAGCGTCCGTGCAGCAGCCGCACACCGACCGGCGGCAAGCCGTACCGGATCGCGTTCGTGATCAGCTCGCTGAGGATCAGTTCCGTGGCGAATCCGGCCTCCTCCAGTCCCCACTCCCGCAACGTCTCCCTGCACCGCGCCCGCACCGAGGGAACCGCCGCCGGGTCCGACGGCACGTCCCACTCGGCCACGCGCGAGGGCGGGAATATCCGCGTACGCGCCGCCAGCAGCGCGATGTCGTCGGAGGAGTGTGACGGCTTCAGCGCGTCGATCACCGCCTGACACGTCTCCTCCGGAGTCCGGCGTCCGGAACCGTCCAATGCCCGGCGCAGCCTCTCCATCCCGACGTCGATGTCGTGGGTGCGGTCCTCCACCAGGCCGTCGGTGTACAGCACCAGTTGTGAACCCTCTGGCAAGGAGAGCTCGGCGGTCTCGAAGGGGTAGCCGCCCAGGCCGAGGGGCGTCGAAGCCGGGACACCAGGACAGGTGACCGTCCCGTCCGGACGCACCAACACCGGTTCCGGGTGTCCCGCACGGGCCATCGTGCAGGCCCCCGCCACCGGGTCGTAGACCGCGTAGAGACAGGTCGCTCCGGTCACCCCCTCCCCCTCGTGGCCCTCCGCGGCATCGCCCGCGTTCTCCTCGTTGTCCATGCGGAGGACGAGGTCATCCAGGTTCCCGAGCACCTCGTCAACGGGGAGGTCCAGGGTGGAGAAGTTGTGCACCGCGGTGCGCAGCCGGCCCATCGTGGCCGCCGCGTGCAGCCCGTGACCGACGACGTCACCCATGACCAACGCCACCCGCGCGCCCGGGAGCGGGATGACGTCGAACCAGTCCCCGCCCACCCCCGCCTCCGCGGGCAGATACCGCCAGGCCACCTCCAGTGCGTCCTGATCCGGCTGTGCCCGCGGCAACAGACTGCGCTGCAGCGTCACCGCCGTCGCGTGCTCCCGGGTGAACCTCCGGGCATTGTCGAGGGCCAGGGCCGCCCGCGCGGCCAGTTCCTCCGCGAAGGAGAGATCCTCCGGCTGGAACGCCGGGGAATCCACTGTCCGGTAGAAGTTCACCACGCCCAGCGGCACGTTCCGCGCCTGCAGCGGTACGGTCACCAGCGCACGCAACCCGCACTCCAGGGCCTTCCGGGCACGCTCCGGATCCTGCTCCCGCCAGCCGTGTGCCTGCCGCAGGTCCGGCTCCAACAGGACCCGTCGCTCCTGCAGCGTCCGCATTTGCGGCGTTTGGCGCGAGAACGTGATCACTTCGCCCAGCGGATACACCGGGATCATCCGCTGTTCACCGCCGATCGCCGCCCGGCGCAGATGCCGCCACCCCTCCGCCGTCGGCTCCCACCCCCGCAGTACCGCGTCGAGCAGGTCCACCGTCACCAGGTCGGCGAACTGCGGCGCCGCAACGTCGGCCAGCTCCTGCGCCGTACGCCCCACGTCCAGCGTCGTGCCGATCCCCACCCCGGCCTCGTACAGCAGCTTCAGCCGCTCCCGCGCGACCTCGGCCCGCCCCGAGACCACCGCCAGCTCCGTGGTGTCCCGCAGGGTCACCACACTGCCTCCTTGGTCGGCCTGCGGGTACGTTGGCCGCTTGTTCACCGCCAGCAATCGGTCCCCTGCGAGATGCACCTCGTCGGTGACCGCCTCCGGCGACGACAGCAGACGCGTGATCGGCTCCGGCAGTCCCAGCTCCCGCACCGGGCGCCCCTGCACGTCCGCCGGCAGGTCGAGCAGACGCCTCGTCTCGTCGTTGGCCAACAGCAGTCGTCCGTCGCTGCCGATGATCAGCACTCCTTCCCGCACCGCGTGCAGGACCGCGTCGTGGTGCTCGTACAGCTGCGCCAGCTCCGCCGGGGCCAGGCCGTGTGTCTGCCGGCGCAGCCGCCGGGCCACTAGCGTCGTTCCCGTCATGGACACCGCCAGCGCGGCCGCGCCGCTGCCCAGGATGATCGGCAGCTGCGGCAGCCACAGTGCCGCCACGTTCTTGACCGTGATTCCGGCGGAGACCAGGCCGACCACCTTGCCGCGCGAGTCGGTCACCGGGACCACCGCCTGCACGGCCGTTCCTTTGCCCGCGGGCAAAGGCGGCCCGCCGGCCTGCTCGACGACGGTACGGCCCTTCAGCGCCGGTGCGATCGTGCCGACGAACTTCTTCCCGATCTCTCGCGGATAGGGATACGTGTAACGAATCCCCTGCGTGTTCATGGCGACGACGAAGTCCACGCCCGTGCGTTTCCGCACCTCCTCGGCCCGCGGCTGGAGCACCGCCGTCGGATCAGAGCTCCGCAGCGCCTCGGCCGTGCCAGGGGCACTCGCGAACGACTGGGCCGCGACGACCGACTCACGACGCCCCTGTTGCAGCGCGTCACGCGACGTCTGGAGAACCATGGCCGTCACCGCGGCCACGACCAGCAGGACCACGATGACGACCTGGAGAACGAATACTTGACCGGCCGCACTGCGCAGGTCCAACCGGGAAGCCCGGTGTTGCCGCGAGCGTCCGATGAGCGGATGACGTTCCGGGCTCCGAGGACGCCCAGAAAATACCTCCATACACCCTTGATAACACCGCCGCGGGGAAGCCGACGCCGATCACGTCCGTCGCGCCGCCGCGTTACCGAGTTCGGCACTTCAGGGCGACGGTGGTGGGCCGAGCGAAATTTCCAGTGTCTGCCCGATTCCCCACTTGGTTGAGCGGTGAACGATAAGGCCGGGGCCGCGCCCCGGACCGCCTTGGCTGCTCAGCCCAGCGCGTCCATCAGGACGGTGACATAGACATCCAGCCGCTCCTCCACGGCTCGCGTCGTCAGCGCTGCCCTCCCTGCCTCCCGCCATGGCAGACACCGACTGCACTTCTTCAGGGAACACCAGCGCGTCCCGCACCCGCCACTACAGCCGCTCGCTCGCGGCCGCGGCCAGCACCCCACCGGCCTCCTCATACGCCTCAGCGAACCGCAGACCCCACGCCGGACCGTGCAGCAGCGCGAGATTGGTGGAGCAGTGCGCCACATCGAGATCCGCCGGGCCCCAGAAGGTCGCCGCCCACGACGGCACCGGTGATCCGGGCACCTGCCGGCTGCGGGGGCAGCACGTCGAACAGCACGTTGCCGGGGTGGAAGTCGCGGTACAGGTCGCCCTCCATAGGCGGGCTTGCGGATCACGTCGATCGCCGCCTGGACAGGACTTTTGCGTGGCTGCACGGCTTCCGACGTCTGCGGATCCAATGGGAACGGCGAGCCGACATCCACGAAAGCGTTCCTCAAACTGCCTGCTGTCTCATCACCCACCGACAACTCGGCTCATTGCGTTGGCCGTTGTAAGGGCTCGCAGATCATTAACTCGTCTCTTTGATCTCCGCTTAGGCGGGGTCCGGAACGAGGAATGCCGCCGTGTCGGCTTGTGTTCGGCTTTGGCGCCTGTGCCCGGGGCCACGAGGCGCTCGTGACCGCGGCGGGCATCGAACTGCTGCCCCAGCCGCTCGGGGTACGGGCCGAACGTGCCGATCGGCAGGTACGGCCCGACGAACCCCACTCCTCGTCCGTCAGTTGCACGCGTGTCACGCAAGAAGATCCAGTGGTCCTGCAGATTGATCACGACTCGCGCTCTAGGCGAGGGCGGCAGCGCCAGTCACGACGACCACCCCTGAGCTCAACCCCATGACCGCGTTCGACGACCTCACTCGCCTCGTCCCTCCGCCGTCGCGACCACTGTGGGCGAACGGAGACTGGGACGAGGTGGAGGCCGCACTCGGCCTAGAACTCCCTTCGGACTTCAAGCAGTTGGTCGGAACGTACGGGGCCTACCACTTCGCCGAGTTCTTGACGCCACTTACGCCCTTTGGCGGGCGAGACCTGCTGGTCGGCCCCGCGAAGCGGCTGCTGGACCAGGAACGCAACTTCCGGGACAGCAACCCCGAAGACTGCCCGTACCCCTTCTACCCGGAGCCGGGCGGACTCCTGCCGTGGGCAGGAACCGACAATGGGGACCGCGTGTGCTGGCTCACTGACAGGAAGCCGGACGAGTGGACGGTCGTCTGCTGGAATCCGCGGGGCTGGCACTACGACGCCCATCCTGTGGGTGCAGTCGAGTTCCTGCTCGGCTGGCTGTCGGGACACATCAGCACCAACGTCTTTCCTGATGCCTTTGAGTTTCCCAAGGTGGACTGATCCGCTGCTCGTCGAGCATCGTCTCCGGTCTTGTCGCCCGCACCAATTCCAGCCGCCCCAGCCGCGTCGGCAGCCGCACGGATGCTCGCGACGCCGTCGCGTCGGCCAGCGAGGGCCACTGAGTCGGACGAGCTGGCCAAGGTTGCAGTTGGCCGCCGTCTGCTGTGCATGACCTGGTACGCGGCGACTCGCCCCACTGCCCGACATCTCGCCGACCGCCGTGTGCCGGGTGGACCGGCTCCACCGTCCACACCCTGGACCGATGTGGGCGCCGCAGTCAGCGGCCGACGGGAGTGGGGAGCACGCTTTGCGATCGATTGCTTTGCGCCAAGTTGGCAAGTCGACATAGCAGCAGGCGATGAGCTCGTCACTGCAGCACCAACAGGCTCAATGGATTCGATCTCGAGTCTCTTACAGCGGGGGACTCGTGCAGGACCGAGGGGAAACGTGCAGGGGTGCGCAAGGACAAAGGGGGCGCACCACGTTACTCGCCGCTTGAACAGGAAGGACCGCTCTCACTATGACCACGCCGCCAACGAAGCACGTACCCCGCCCTCCAAGGGCCCCAGGCCAGGTCACCATGTACTGCGCCGCGCTGGGGGCTGGAGTGATGTTGGTGCTGTTCGGTCACGCCAGCCCTGTCGAGGCCACCGGTTATGTCGCCCCGTTCCTCGTGATCTTCGAGCGCACCCACCGCGGCGGCGGGGGCTGAGGAAGGTACTCAGCGCTCGCGCATCTCTGACTACCACTCCCATCATCACAGTCTGCGCACCAGCGGCGGCAAGACCTGGATTCCACCCGCCGCGATCACCTGCCACCGCCAAGGAGGAAAGGTGGGTCAAGAGGCCAGGGATACGAGTGCCTCGTACCCCACGTCGGACAAATCTGTGGCCTGTACGTAGACCTGGACACCGTCGAGCAGGTTTCGGAGCGTGCTGTAGCCGGAGGAGTGCGCGATCCTCTCCTCGGCCTTCGTCCCCGGCGGGCACCAGGAGATCAGTACGACCTTCTCCTGACGGGTCCCGTCCGCTGTTGCGAAGAGAAGGTCGTAGACGACGTACCGGGACACGTCGGTCGGCAGGGCCTTCAGTACTTCGTCGTGTGTCAGGTTCCCCTCGAAGTCGGGGATGACGGTCTCCAGGCTGTCGCTGAGCCGGTAGATCACTGTGTTGATGTCCCGCCTGCTCTTCAGCTCCTGGAAGGCGCTGATACAGCTGTCGTCCACTGGGATACCACCGCTCACGACGAGTCCTTCTGATCATTGGGAGAACAGGCCGAGCGGCTCAACGAACCGACACCCCAGGAGGTTCTGGGCCGCCGGCCCTGAGCACCTGTTCCGCTCCCCGGTGCCCTGGCCGTTGACCGGACGCCGACGGAGATCAAGGAAGCGGCGCAGCACGCTGTCGCGGGTGAACGGGCTCACGGCCAGTCGCTCGACGGCCACGGCGGTCACGATCAGGCGCTTGCGTTCCGTGACGTACTGTCGCGAGAGGTCGGCGATCCCGCCCCTCCAACCGACAGGGGGCTGGCACCTCAGCCGAACGGGATTGCTTCCCCGCTCGCCACGCGTCTCTCCTCGGCATGCAGGCGATACGGAGAACACCGACGACGCCTACTGTGACGTGTCATTGGCCGACGGGGCTTCGCACTTTCGCTCTGCCTCTCGCTGCGAAATGGCCCTGCGGCGGTCGTCCGTCAGTCTCCACAGCACATCCCGTCGGGCGCAATCTCGTGGCGGACAGCTGAAGCATGAACACACCTGAGGCGATCACCGCCAGGAGCACGCGCGTCATCGCGAAGGCCTCCAAGGCGGTGACGGTTCGCGGAGCTGGTGCTGGCGGCGCTCATGCCAAGGCGGGTCGGGCGGCGATACGGGTCACCGTGACCGCGACGGTGACCGGTTCCACGACCCCGTGGGTGGCGAGGTGGGAGGTGGCGGCGGTCCGTACCCGGTCGTGGACGCTCCTGGCGGTGTCCAGGGCTCGGTGGCTTTCGGCCAGGACGCAGCGCACCTCGATGCGCCATCCCGAACCGTCCGGCGCCCGGTCGGCGCGGATGCCCGCCTCGGGCGACATGCGGTGCGGTGCGGTGTCCGTCCGGGTGGGCGCGGCGGCCGCCGCGAGGCAGTGGGCCAGGCGGGGTTGCAGACCGGCCACGCCGGGAACCGCGAGGGCTGCCTCGGCCGCGACGCCGAGGAGCATGGTCGTGCCGGAGGCGGTCATCACGTGCCCCCGCCCGTAGGGTCGCCGGGGCTCAGGGGTGGCCACGGCTCCAGAACGTCGACCACGGTGATGTCGACGGCCGTCACGGCCAGACCCAGGTCCCGTCCGGCCGAGTCGAGGACCGATTGGCGTACCTGATCAACCCGGTCGGGCAGCGGGCGGTCGAGGGCAGCGGCCAGTTCCATGGTCACCCGCACGTCGGTGCCCTCGCCCGCGGGTACGAGCCGGCAGGTCGCGGCCCTCACACCGGGGACCATGTCCGCGGCCTGCCGCAGTACCTTCGCGGCAGCGCTCTCGGCGATCCGTAGCTCCCGGTCCGGGTCGGCCAGGGGCAGCAGCCGTCCGAGCCGGATCTCTGCCCTGACGACGTTCATGACACGGTCGGCGAGCGCCTGCAGGCCGGGAGGGTCTTCCGCACGCAGCGCCTGGGCGGCCGCGTTCACCGTGGCCAGTCCCTCGACCGCCTCGCGGCAGTGAGGACAGGACACCGTGTGCGGGTCCGCGACCGGCGCAGCGTCCCGCGCCTGTTCCCAGACCCGGCTGAGCAGGCGGCCGCAGGGCAGTAGCTCATCACCCGCGAACGGGAGCACGTCGGCCATGTCGGCGTCAATGGGGCTGGTGCGGGGCTCGTCGACATGGGGCGGTTCGGAAGGCCGGCCCTGCGGGTCGTCTAGCGCCATGGGCCCATCGCCTCCTGCAGGGATCGGCGTGCTCTGAACAGTCTGCCGCGCACCGTCTGCTCACTGGTCCGTGTCACGTGGGCGATCTCGTTGTAGGGCAGGCCCTGCAGTTCACGCAGGATCCAGCAGATCCGCTGGCCGGCGTCCAGCTCGGCGAGCGCGCGGGACAGGGCCTCGGTTGCCGCGTCCTGCTCGGCGGACCGGGCGGGCTGGCTCCTCGCGTCGCCCGTCGCGGGTTCGGCGACGGTGTCCAGGGGGAGGGGCGGCGTTCGGCGCCGCCGTCGCATGGTCAAGCAGCGGTTGATGGTGATCCGGTACATCCAGGTACTGAATTCCGCACTGTGACGGTACTCCGGTAGACGCCGCCAGGCGCTGACGAAGGCGTCCTGAACAGCCTCTTCAGCGTCCTGGGGGTTGCCGAGCATGCCACGGGCCAGGGCCAGGAGGGACCGGTTGTGCCGCTGGACGAGAACGGCGAAGGAGTCTTCGTCTCCCTCGGCCGCCCGCACGGCAAGCACTCCGTCCGGCAGGTCGCATCCCAGCTGTGGGGAAGCAGTACGTGGAATCATGACGCTCTCGCAGGGGGCTCGGAAAGAGCGTGTACCCCCGCCACGCCCGTGTGATGCACATCACACGTCACGTCTGTGAGAGGTACGCCGCCCCGGGTGTCCAACCTCTTGAGAGACACCACGCAGGTGTCACACCGAGCCACTCGAGGCGACCGCCATGACGGACAACATCACCAGCGTCGGCGGGGGCAGCCGGCCCGACACAGGCGTGAGCGCGCTGAAGGGCCGCACCGGGGCCGGAACACCGGCCGAGACACGGGGGAAGACCACCATCGCGGACGGCGTGGTGGCCAAGATCGCGGGCATGGCCACACGCGAGGTACCGGGCATCCACAGCATGGGAGCGGGGATGGCCCGCGCCTTCGGCGCCATGCGGGAACGCGTCCCCGGCGGAGGCGGAGGCGTCACGCGCGGGGTGAAGGTCGAGGTCGGCGAGCGCCAGGCCGCGGTGGACCTGGACGTCGTCGTCGAGTACGGCGTCTCCATCGTCGACGTCGCCGGCGCCGTTCGCACCAACGTGATCAGCGCCCTGGAACGAATGACGGGACTGGAGGTCGTCGAGGTGAACATCGCCGTCGACGACGTCCACCTCCCCGACGAGGAGGAAGAGGCCGAACGGGACGAGGGCCGCGTGCGGTGACCGACCGCCGTGACCACGGCCATGCCCTGGGCATGGGCGGGTGATCACACGGACGCTCACGTTCGCGAGACGGGTGAGTGGATGATGAACGCAGCGACGACGGGCCTCGTGGCCGGCATGGCCCTGGGCTTCGCCGGATATTTCGGCGGCTTCTGGGCATTCCTGCTGGTTCTGGTTCTGGGTGTGGCGGGGCTGATCGTCGGCCTCGTCGTGCAGGGCGACCTCGACCTCCATGCGCGGAGGCAGCGGTGAGTACCCGGCCCGGTTCCCAACCCCCTGGCGAAGGGGCCGGCCCACCGGGGCGATCCGCCGACCTGCCGCCTCCGGCCGAACGGGGCGCCACCGTCATCCCGGAAAGGGTGGTCGCCCGTATCGCCGCCAGGGCCGCACGCACAGCCCAGTCCCGGCGCGCCGCCATACCGCCCGACCGGAGCGGGCCGGCGACACCCAGCGCCTCGGCAGCCGTCCGTACCGGATCGGTGCGCCTGCACCTGGCCATGGACCTGCCCTACCCCGCCGATATCCCCCACGTCTGCGAGCGGATCCAGCACGACGTCGCCGAACGGGTGACTCAGCTGACCGGCTTGGAGGTGGGAGAGGTCACCCTGACCGTCCGGCGGCTGCTGACCGCCGCCGACGCGAGCCGGGGACGGGTCCGATGAGGCGCCACGCGGCCCGGGCCGCCGGGCACGCCGCGCAGAAAGGAGGACCGGAATGACACCCGACCCGGACCCTCCCGCATGCAGCTCCACGCCATCCGCGCGCCGTGCCACCGTGCCGATGACAAAGGAGCTTGAGGAGCCGAGAGAGCCGACAGAGCCCGGTCCACCAGAACACGACGCGCCCCTTCCGCCGGACTTGGCGGCGGGCGAGCACGACAGAGGGCACCGCACCCACCGCCCGTGGTCCGCGCGTCGCATTCCGGCCGCGCTGGTCGCCTCGGTGATTCTCGTGGCGGCGGTCGCGGCGCTTTTCGACGTCGTCGCCGTACGGGCGGGACGCCCTGCGGCAGCCTGGCGACGGCACCTGGCCGACGAACTGGCCACCCGCCCCTTGGACGACGTGTGGGTGCTCACGGGGGCCGCCGTGGCCGCCGCGCTCGGCATCTGGTTGATCGTCCTGGCCCTCACCCCCGGCCTGCGCCACTGGCTGCCCCTGCGCTCCCCCGCGCCCGGGCTGCGGGCCTCCCTGGACCGCGACGGCGCCGCCGACCTGCTGCGCGACGCCGCCATGCGGGTCCCGGGAGTCAGCACGGCTCGCGTCCGAGTGCGCCGCCACCGCGTCAAGGCGCGCGCGGACGTCCGCTTCCGCGACCCCCAGCAGGTGAAGGACGACCTCACCGCCGTCCTCGACGAGGAGCGCGATCAGCTCGCCCACGCCCGCCCTCCTCGCATCGTCGTACGAGTGCGGCAACGCACCAAGTGAACGAAGACCCCCCAACACCGGAGCCCACACCATGACGCCGCGAACCGTACTCAACCGCAGTCTGCTGGCCCTCGCCGGACTGGTACTGCTCGGCGGCGGTCTGCTGATTCTCTTCGCCGGACTCGACGTCTACCGGCGACACGATCTGGTCCCACCCGTCGGCTGGCCCCTGACCACCCCGCACGACGTCCTGCTCGGCTCCGCCGACCGGGCCCGCTGGAGCAGTCAGGGCTGGTGGTGGTGGCCCGCGGTCATCGCCGCCCTCACCCTCGTCGCCCTGCTCGCCCTGTGGTGGCTGCTCGCCCAACTGCACCGACGCCACCCCGGAGCGCTGCCCGTCGGCGGCACACCCCCGCAGGAAGGCGTCGAACTGCGCGACCACGCGCTCAGCGACGCGATCGCCGCCGAAGCCGGTGCCCAACCGGGCGTTGAGCATGCAACCGTGCACATCACGGGCCGGCCTGCCCACCCCCGCACCCACGTCACGCTCGCTCTCACCCCTCAGGGTGCACCCGGCGCCGCCCTGGCCGCCCTGTGGGAAGGCCCGCTCCGTACCGCTCGTCGGTCCACCGGCTCCCCCGACATGCACACCGACGTCCGCCTACAGGTCGCCCACCACAAACCGCACCGCGCACAGTAAGGCGGGGCACCGACGGCCTGCCTCGGCAGCGGATCCCGCTTGCAAGCACGAGGTGCTCCCAGTTGCCGGGCCCCGCGGGCAGGCGCACGGTGAACAGAGATGTGTCGGTCCTGGACGGGCCGCGTTTCCCAGCGTCTTCGAGAGGACGGCGATTCCGATGGCCAAGGCCAAGGGCAATGCGAAGGTGCATCAGATCAGGGGCAAGATGAAGGAGACTCTCGGCAAGGCCCTGGGGGACTCATCGATGCAGCAGGCTGGACGTGGGGAACAGCTGCGTGCCAAGGCACATGAGATGACGGAAAGGGCGGCGGACCACCTCCGTAAGCGGAACGGGCACTGATCGAGGACGTACGGCTGGTCCGCATCTTCGGGGGCTCGTGTCGTCAACGTCGATATCGCGCCGGACGCGGGTGATCGCGCAGTGGTTCAAGCGAGGCGCCCGCGCCCGTCCGATGGCTTCTCCAACCGATCGCTCACGTCGGCCGACCAACTCTCGGGGCAGGTCGCACCGAGGGGATCGCTCGGCTCGGGCCGCGTCAGCCCTCGTCCTCGTCGCCCTCCTCTTCCTCCTCGGCGTACTCGTCCTCTGGCCCCTCTTCGTCGTACTCCTCTTCTTCCTCTTCTTCCTCGGGCGCCTCTTCATCGGGCGCCTCTTCGTCGTACTCCTCCTGCTCCTCGTCCTCCCCTGCCGCTTCCTCCTCTTCCAGTGCTTCCTCATGGCTGCGAACTACCTCGCCGTCGCGGATCTCTCCGCGCCAGCCCTCGACGTCCTCGTCGGCGAACGTGACATAGCGCTGGAAGTTCTTGAAGTCCAGCCGCAAACGGCGTCCTTGAACGCGCCACAGGTTGCCCGTCTTCTCGAAGAAACCCGAGGGGTAGTACTCGACGACAAGCACGATCCGCGTCAGGTCGGGCGTGAGTTCGTGGAAACTGACACAGCCGTGAGTAGTGCCCTTCGCACCCTCGGAGCTCCACACGATTCGATCGTCCGGCACCTGTTCCTGAACCGTCGCCTTCCAACCGCGAGTCGAGGGACCGACCTTCACCTTCCAGTCACTGGCGGTCTCGTCGTTCCGGGACACACTCCGTACGCCTTTGGTGAAGTCGCTGAACTCCTCGTACTGGGTCCAGTAGTTGTACGCCACGCGGATCGGCACACCGACGTCCAGCACTTCAATGATGTTCATCACCTTGGTGCTGCCGGACTTGCCTCCGCGTCCCCCGCCGAAAACGTTCTTGACCTTGTCCATCACATTGTCTTTGAGCCCCTTGGCCTTCTCACCGACGAACGCCTTCAAGGGGGAATCACCTTTGAGAATGCGTCCGCCGATACCGAGAAGAGATCCGCCGTTCTCGGCCGTGTCAAGGAGTTGGTCGGTGACGTCCCCCAACTTTTCCCCGGCCTTGTCGACTAGATGTCCGACCTGAGCACCGAGGAAGTCGGTCAGTTCGTCGCGCAACATGTCGAGGCCGGAGCCCTCTTCCCGCCCGGAGTCTCGCTCTTTGTCGGCCATGACCTACCTCCGCCGCGCGGGAGTCTTCTTGGCAGTCGCCTTCTTCGCGGGGGCCGCGTTCTTGGACGGGGCCTTCTTCGCGGACGCGCTCTTCGTCGGTGCCCTCTTCGCCGCCGCCTTCTTCGCAGGGGGCGGAGACTTCTTCGCGGTCTTCTTCGCCGGCGCCGACTTCTTGGCGGCTGTCTTCTTGGCCGCGGGCCTCTGCGCCGCAGACTTCTTGGCCGGGGGCCTGTGCGCCGCGGTCTTCTTCGTGGGGGCCTTCTTCTCGGGAGTTCTCCTCGCAGGAGTCCTCTTCCTGGTGGGAGCGGCTTCCTTGGCGGCCGCCCGACGGGGAGAGGGTTTGGCCGCCTGCTTCTTTCCCGCTACGGGGCGGCGACGACGTCGTGGCGGCTCCTCCTCAGCCTCTTCCTCTGGCTCTTCCTCCTCCGGTTCTTCTTCCTCTTCTTCTTCCTCCTCCGCTTCTGCCTCCGGTTCTTCTTCCTCTGGTTCTTCTTCCTCCTCTTCCTCCTCCTCTTCTTCTTCGAATTCCCCCTCAGGCTCTTCCTCGCCCTCTTCCTCCTCCGGTTCCTCCTCGCCCTCCGTCTCCTCCTCGTCTTCGTAGCGCTCCTCGCCCTCCTCCGGTTCTTCCTCGCCCTCTTCTTCCTCGCCCTTCTCCTCACCGATGCGCAGCGTGCGCTCATGGAGAGAGTCGGCGAGGTCGGCGAGGCGCCGGTCGGCGGTGGCGGCCAGGGCTTTGCGTCCGGCGTCCAGCAGCTCGCCGCGCACCTGCTCGTTCAGCTCGGCGACTCCAGGAACATCACCGAGTTTCTGCAGGCCGGTCGTCAACAACTGCTGCGGATCGAGCCCAAATCGGCGACCTGCGAGATAAGTTGCCAGCCCGAAGGCGAGACGGGCTTTCTTCGTACGTCCGAGCACATAGCCAGCTGCGACCGCGGCGGCGAGGCCGATCTTGGTCGTGTCGTTCATGAGCCGGTTCCCTTCGGAAAGGGGAGGTGAACACACTCGAATACGGGCCAACATCCCCTGCTCAACCAGTGATTGAGACAGAAGCGGATCGCACGCAACGCGTCTCTCGGCCCGCTGATAGCACCCCGGACACGCCATGCGGCCCACCGGGGCAGGTCGTGACCCCACCGGGCAGGTTCGCTCAAAGCCATCCATGCCCGACCACATGTACCCCTATATGATGGAATTATAGTGTTCGTGCGTGGAGTATGGCGCGCGCTCCGACCACCGGAGAGACCATGGCCGCAGCAGAACCCCGGCGGCGATCCAGCAGCAGTAGCCGCGGCACGGACCGGGGGACCACAGATGGCCCCCGGCGACGCTCCGGCAAGGGCAACGCAGCCTGGGCCATTCGTACCG
Organism: Streptomyces sp. NPDC058086; assembly: GCF_042885015.1. NCBI lineage: Bacteria > Bacillati > Actinomycetota > Actinomycetes > Kitasatosporales > Streptomycetaceae > Streptomyces > Streptomyces sp. NPDC058086. The sequence goes on from NZ_JBHVST010000028.1 coordinate 21,745, forward strand.
CCGTCGAACAACTTCAGGAGTTGCTCGGGCGGGCCCCCGAGTCCGTCTCGGCACTGAAATCCACCGAAGCCGGTTGGGAAGCCGACGTGGAGGTACTCGAACTGGAACGCGTCCCCGAAACCACGAGCGTGATGGCCACCTACCGAGTGACGCTGGACGAGGAAGGCGAGCTGGTGGAGTACCGAAGGACGCGCCGCTACAGCCGCGGCCAGATCGACCGACTGGGCTGAGGCCGCAACGGCCATGAAGGGAGGCACCATGACGGTGGTGCCGCAGAGTGGAGGCGGTGTCGCACGCGGTGGTGGCGGCGGCACCAGCCTCTACGACGTCTTGGAACTCATTCTGGATCGCGGGCTTGTCATCGACGTCTTCGTCCGCGTGTCACTGGTGGGGATCGAAATCCTCAAGATCGACGCTCGGATCGTCGTGGCCAGCGTCGACACCTATCTGCGATTCGCCGAGGCATGCAACCGTCTCGACCTCGAGACCGGGAGGAAGGCACCCGCCCAGTTGACCGACATCGTCGGAGACACGGTGGAGAGCGGGGCCAAGGGCAAATCCAAGGGGGCCCTCTCCGGCGCGGCGGAAGCGGTCACCGATTCCCTCAAGGGGATCACCGGCCGTGACGACGGCGAAGAGGAGGAGACCGAGGAAGAAGACGAGGGCAAGGAAAAGGAACCCGTGGAGAGGCGACGGCGGCCGGCTCGGCGCACCTCCCGACGTGAGCGCGAATAAGGGCTCGCCCGGCGAGAAGGAATGAGCCATGGCCGTATACATCTATTCCATCACCGGCAAGCAGCACCCGCTCCGCCTCGACGGTCTCAGCGGAGTCGGTGAGTCACCGGCGGGCCTGCGGGCAGTGACGGCGGGACCGCTGTGCGCTGTCGTCAGCGACGCGCCAGAGGATCTACGCTCCAAGCGTCGCGACATCATCGCCCACCAGGAAGTGCAGGAGCGCCTCATGGCTGACGGCACTGTGCTCCCCATGCGGTTCGGCCTCATCGCCGAGAACGACGAGGCCGTCCTGCTGGCCCTGGAGCAGAATGCCGCGGACTATACGGACAGGCTTCAAGTACTGGAGGGGTGCACCGAGTACCACCTCAAGGCGTCGCAGGACGAAGACGCGCTCCTGCGGCAGATCCTGCAGGAGTCGGACGTGGCGCGACAGCTCAATGACGAGATCCGCAGCGGCACCGCCGCCCCCGACGCATCGCTGCAACTCGGTGAGTTGGTCGCCCAAGAGGTGCAGGCACGGCAAGAAGCGCTGGCGGCGGGTGTGGTCGAAGCACTGCGCCCCTTCTCCCGGACGCTTGAAACATCCCAGCCGACGGGTTCGGACTTTCTCAACGTGTCGTTCCTGGTGACCGAAGACCAGGAAGAGGCATTCGTCACCTCGGAGTTGAGCGTCGCCCACCAGATGGGCGACGACTTCGGCTTCCGGCTCAACGGCCCCCTGCCCCCTTACAGCTTCGTCTGAAGGAGTTCCCATGGGCCTGCTCACACAGCTCGTCACCCTTCCCCTGGCGCCCGTGCGCGGCGTCGTATGGGTCGTGGACCGCGTCCTGGAGGAAGCCGAGAACGAGTACTACGACCCCGCGCCGGTGCACCGCGAACTCGCCGAGCTCGAACGTCTCCTCGTCGCAGGCGACATCGACGAGGAGACGTTCGACCAGCGCGAGGACGAACTGCTCGACCGGCTGGAGGAGATCCGTGCCTATCGGCAGGGCTGACACTCCTGATCCGGCACGAGGGAATACGAGGCCGCAACCGTGACTGAACCCCTGGCCAACAGGCTCGGTTCCTATCCGTCCCGAGCAGCGCCCCCCTATGGGCAGGGCTCCTCCGCAAATCTCGCCGACATCCTTGAACGGGTACTCGACAAGGGCATCGTCATCGCAGGCGACATACAGATCAACCTTCTCGACATCGAGCTGTTGACCATAAAGCTGCGCCTCCTGGTCGCCTCCGTCGACAAAGCGAAGGAAATGGGCATCGACTGGTGGGAGCACGACCCCGCGCTGTCCTCCCGCAGCAGGGGGGAACAGTCACTGGCCGAGGAGAACCGCCGGTTGCGGGCCGAGATCGATGCCATCCGCCAGGGCAACGCCCTCCCCCCAAAGGAGGAAGCACCCCGGGACACGCGCAGCCGTCGCCGGGGAAGTGCTCGCGATGAGTGACCTGCTGACATACGCGTATGCGGTGGTACGCAACGCCGAGGGACTGCGGGAGACAACCGCGCCGCTCCGGGGCGTCGCCGACACCCCGGTCAGCCTCGTCACCGACTCCGGTGACGATCAGCTGGGACTCGTGGTGAGCCATGTGCCCGGACAGGACTTCCAGGAGGACGCTCTCAAGCAGCATCTCGAGGACCTGGAGTGGCTGGAGGCGGTGGCCCGTGCTCACCACGGCGTCATCGAGGCCTTGGGCGAGCGCACCACCGTCCTTCCACTGCGCCTGGCAACCGTCTATCTCGACGACAACCGGGCTCGGGAGGTGCTGGCGGCCGGCCGGACCATGTTCGCGGAGCGCCTGGCCCAGCTCTCCGAACATGTCGAATGGGGGGTCAAGATCTATGTCGAATCGTCTGCGGCCGCCGCGGCGCCGACTGTTCCCGCGGCAGATCTCACCCCCGGGCGCGCCTACCTGCGTAACCGCCGGCAACAACAAAGTGTTCGCGACACCGTGTACCAGGCGGCGCAGAAGGCCGCCGAGCGGGTGGAGGCCGCAGGCCGCAAGCATGCCTCCGACCGTGTCCGGCATCGCGTACAGCAGGGTCTTCTCGCCGACGCAGCCGGCGCCGTCGGCGAGAACGTCGTGAATGACGCGTACCTTGTGCCCCTGAAGCGTTGCGACGATTTCCTGGCCGACGTGGCGCATGCCGCTGACGGGCTGGACGGGGTGCGGGTCGAGGCCACCGGCCCCTGGGCTCCGTACTCCTTCGCCATGCCACTCGATGAATCCGGCGGTGCTGCAGCTGCAGAGGGAGCACCTCCGTGATCACGCCTGGCCCACCGCCGGAGGCAGAGCGCCTGCCTCAGCGGCAGGTCGCTCTCATCGATCTGTTGGACCGACTTCTGAGCGGTGGGGTCGTCCTCACCGGTGACGTTGTGCTGTCCATCGCGGACATCGATCTAGTACGTATCTCACTGCGTGCCCTGATCGTTTCCATCAGCGAGCAGAATCCCTCGCCATGGACGAGGACGAATCCGCCACGAGGCGGCGACCATGACAGCTGAGGGAGAGAACCGGCTGCCGCGCCGCGCCGACGAGGTCGCGGAGGCCGCCGCACGCGCGTTCCGATTGCTGCCCGCCGCCCCGCGCGACCTGGACCTGCCGGCCGACAAGGGCTCGCGTTCCCCGGCCCGACGAATCAGCTCCGACCGCGACACCGTCGAACGGGACCTCATGAGGCTCGTCCTCACTCTCGTGGAACTGCTGCGCCAGCTCATGGAACGACAGGCCCTGCACCGCGTCGACCAGGGAGACCTCACCGACGAACAGGAAGAACGCCTGGGAGCGACCCTCATGCTCCTCCACGACCGCATGAGCGACCTGTGCGCCCAGTACGGACTGACCATGGAGGACCTCAACCTCGACCTCGGGCCGCTGGGCACACTGCTGCCGCCCTCCGACTGACCCCCGGCAATGCGGCAAACGGCAATACCGCTGTCCACGCAGACAGCTCCTTACCCAGGAACACCATGTGAGACGTTTGGGATCACGGGTACTCCGTACACATGAATTTCTGGTCGAAAGAACCGCCACTGCCGCCGAGCCGGGGCCCCATTTCGAAGGCGATCGCTGAGTACTTGAGAAGTACAGGGCCGCCTCCCGACGATGGGACGATCGCAGACGCATCCCCCTTCGGCGAGGACTGGCAGCTCGGCCTCTATCTCTGTTACGAGCTGCACTACCGGGGTTTCGCCGACGTGGACGCCGCCCGTGAATGGGACCCCGACCTGCTCAAAGCCCGGGCAGCCCTGGAGCGCCCCTTCCTCAAGGCCCTGCGCCACCAGGCGACACGACATGAACGCGCCGCCGAAGCGCTGGACGACCTGCTCGTCGAGCCCGTGGACGGCACCGGGGTCACCCACTACCTCCAGGACGACGGAGAGCTGTGGCAGCTCCGCGAATACGCCGCGCAGCGGTCGCTGTACCACCTCAAGGAGGCCGACCCGCACGCCTGGGTGCTGCCCCGCCTGTGGGGCCGGGCGAAGGCCGGAATGGCAGCCGTGCAGTTCGACGAGTTCGGAGGCGGCCGGGCGGATCGGGTGCACGCGCGGCTGTTCGCCGACCTCATGGCAGACCTCGGCCTGGACACCGCCTACGGGCGCTATCTCGACTCTGCCGGCGCCGAGGCACTCGCCGTCGTGAACCTGATGTCCCTCTTCGGACTGCACCGCGCCCTCAGAGGCGCCCTGGTAGGTCACTTCGCCACCGTCGAGATCACCTCGTCGCCCGGATCACGGCGGCTCGCCCAGGCCATGCGGCGCACCGGCGCGGGACCGGCCGCCGAGCACTTCTACGACGAGCACGTCGAGGCCGACGCCGTACATGAGCAGGTCGTACGCCGGGAAGTCGTCGCGGGCCTCCTCGAGGAAGAACCCCACCTGGACAGCGACGTCGCGTTCGGCGTGGACGCCACCAACTACGTCGAGGACCGCCTCGCCGAACGACTCCTCGGCGCGTGGCGGGCAGGCGAGTCATCGCTGCGTACGCCCGTCTGACCAGCGGGGACCGGCCCGAACAGGTTCTCCTCCACCCCCGAGAACCGGAGATGAAACCACCATGACTCCCCTTGCTCTTCCCGGCGTCTACGCCCCCCAACACGACACCGACCTGCTCGTGCAATCCCTGCACCACGAACCCCTCCCCCCGCAGGCCCATGTCCTCGACATCGGCACAGGTACAGGAGCTGTCGCTCTGGCCGCCGCACGGCTGGGCGCGAGGGTCACAGCCGTCGACATCTCCTGGCGGGCGGTTCTCAACGCCAAGGTCAACGCGGCGTTGGCGCGACTTCCGCTGCGCGTCATGCGCGGCAACCTGCTGGCTCCGGTGTCAGGCCGATCTTTCGATCTCGTCCTGTCCAACCCGCCGTACGTACCCTCACCCGACGCCGACTGCCCACGGCGCGGCGCGGCCCGGTCCTGGGACGCGGGCTATGACGGCCGTCTTCTGCTGGACCGGATATGCCGCGACGCACCCGCGCTCCTCCGGCCGGGCGGAGTCCTACTCCTCGTCCAGTCCGCCCTGAGCGGCGCGGAAGAGACGCTGAGGCTGTTGCGGGCGGCCGGCCTGAACGCGGATGTCGTGGAACACCGCTACATCGCGGCCGGGCCCATCCTCCGCTCCCGAAGCAGCTGGCTGCAAAGCCGCGGCCTGCTGGTCGGCGATGACGAGAAGGAAGAGCTGGTGATCATCCGTGCCGAACGACTCCCCTGAACGACGCCTCCGCATCACCGCTCAGCGCGCGGGACCCCTGCTCGTTGAAGGCCCGGTCGAAGTCACCCTGGACGACGGCACCACCGTGTCGTCCGACCGATTCTGCGTGGCCCTGTGCACCTGCCGCCGCAGCCGCACCTACCCGTGGTGCGACACCAGCCATCGCAGACCTGCCAGGCCGAGCCGAACACAGTCCGGAGCCCGAGGCGACATCTGAACTCAATCCCTGATCCGCGCTGACGCTCCTCGCCTCCGCCGGCCCGTGCAGCCCGGCACCGCAAACCGCCGCCAGTACTTCGCCATAAACGCCTGAGGCGTCCGCGTGTCAGTTGCGGCGCACCACCGCCAGCGGTTCGTTCGCCTGTACCGCGCCTGGACCAGCCAGCCTCGGCAAAGGCCCCGTCCCTTGTGGACGACAGCGCGTTGGGGGCGCGGATGTGCCTACTCTGGAAGAGGCATCACAGCGAAATCGGAGGACACTATGATCGTCCTCGGCATTATTCTGCTCGTTATCGGCCTCGTCGCCGGAATCAGCATCCTGTGGACCATCGGCGTGATCCTCGTCGTCATCGGAGTTGTCCTGTGGATTGTGGGCGCCCTCGGCCACGGCGTCGGCGGACGCAAGCACTACTGGTAGCAATCGCATCGGCACGGGGAGCTCCGCATTCCATAGAGCTCACACAGTCCGTACTCAGTGCAGGAAAGGAAGGCAGGCCAGGCCATGGCAAAGGAGCCGAAGTCATCCCAGCCCCCGCACGGTGAGGGCCCCAGCCGGCACAAGGGCACCCACCAGCACGGCTGGTCTCCGGACGTCGACGAGACCCGCCAACAGGACAACCCGAGCGCCCACCGCTCGTTCCACCCCGACCAGCACGCTCCCGACAAGGGCCCCGGGCGCGCGGTCTCCAAAGAGGAGGCCGGGAATCCGCACGGCAGGCCCGTGAAGAGCACGAGCCACCGCGGAGAAGAACAGAGCAAGGCCCGCAGTGACGAGAAGGGCATGCACGACACCGGCCCCAAGGGCCGCTCCCAGCGTCCCAGCGGAACCAGAGACGCATCCGCCACCACAGGCGTCGACCCTCAGGACCCTCAGGACCCGCCCGGCAGCCGCAAGGCCCGCTGACCCTCGCACCCATGTCTCTCATCGAGGCCTAACATCCCCTCGCGAACGAGCTGGTCGAAGCCGCCGATGATTGACGAGCTCGGCCATCTCGAACAGCATCGCGATCGCCTCCAGCAAGGCGTTCACGAAAGCGCGCATGTTCCGGCGAACCTGTGCCAGGAGGCACCACGCGTGTAGCGATCCTAGCGTTCACGTCGAAGACTCTGAGCGACGTTGATGGGCGGAAGTGATCACTCCGTAGGGCGCGGCGCATAAAACACCGCCTGCTCAGGGTTTTGCCCTTGTCTCAAGGGCACTCGTCCAGTGAGCGCGGAGGTACTGAGATGAGTGCTGGAGAGAAAGCCAAGGCAAAGGCCGAACAGGTTGTCGGAAAGACCGTGCGAAAGGCGGCCCACGCGGCGCACAAGGATGTCCTCGCGGCAAAGGGCGCCGCTCTCGAAGCGCGGGGCATGATGCGGGGCGCGAAAGAGAGGTCCAAGGACTCCTTCAAGCGCTGAAAATGTCATGAAATTGAGTATGAGTCACCGTGGTCGCAGCCTTGAGGATCCTGTCCCGGCACGGCGGCCCAGGGGACTCCCGTCCGGGAGCGAGGTTTCACGTCCCAAGTTGCCAGAAGGCCGAACCAGGATTCCCGCGGCCGGACGCGCCGTCGCCAGGCGCCCGTAGGCGGTGCGGGCGAGTACTTCGATGTCCACTGCTTCCTTCACCGACGGCCGAACTGACCTCCCTGCACACCTTGGTCCATGACCACCGGCGCCGAGGACCCCGCGACGCACCGGCGAGCTGCGGGCGGTGGCCGAAGCCGCACGTGAGGCGGGACTGCCGGTCGAGTTCGTCACCGAGACGGAACTGCCCTTCGCGATCGTCGGCGCGGTCCGGGTGAGCGGCCAGGCCCAGTTCCATACCCGCAAGTGCCTCCTGGCGCTCACCGACGACCTGCGCCGACGCGGCGGCACGGTGTACGAGGGAACACGCGTCGTCGGCCTCACCGAACCTGCCGTCAGCATGCACCCACCGAACCCCACACGTGTTCGCTGTCACGGCACTCGCCAGCCTTGCGATGCTTGAGCCGCCTCTGCGGTGCACTCCCCGACTCCACGGTTTACTTCCCCGCGAAGTTACGAGTCGGCGGTGGTCGAATGCCAACGAGCAAAGGTTGTACGGATGGCCAAGCTCCACGGTGACCTCCTCAGGTGTCTGAGTTGACGGCCGCGTTCCTCACGCAGGGCGGTTCACCAGGTCCGGGGCACGGCTGTGTCAGTCGGGGGACCTCACCGGCAGCCATGGTTCGTGCCATCGCGGGTATCCGGCGACGAGCTTGCTCGCTCCGGCCGGTCCCCAGGTCCCCCGCTGGTAGCGCTCGGGGTCGCCGGGCGCCTCCAGCAGTGGCTGGACGATTCGCCACGTCTCCTCCACGGAGTCCTCCCGGGTGAACAGGCTGGCGTTGCCTTGCATTGCATCACTGAGCAGGCGCTCGTACGGTTCGGGTGCCTCACCCAGCTCGGCCGCGAAGAGGAGGTCGAGGTCGACCAGCTGCGTGTCCTGCTTGCCCGGCTGCTTGGCCTGGATGCGGAAGTTCACGCCAGGGCTCGGATCGATCCGCAGGATCCACTGGTCGGGCTCGGGCGCAAACCGCTCCGCGAACGCAAGCCGCGGCGGACGCTTGAACACGATGCGGATCTCGGTCACGCGCTCGGGGAGCGACTTGCCGGCGCGGATGAAGAATGGCACCCCGGACCAGCGCCAGTTCTCGACCTCCAGCCGCAACCCGACGAAGGTCTCGGTGTGCGAACGCGCCCGCACACCGGGGACCTGCAGGTAGCCCTCGTACTGCCCGCGGACATAGTGGGCCGGGTCGGCGTCGGGGATCGCCCGGAACACGTCAACCCGGCGGTCCCTGAGCGAGTCCGCATCGGCGGCTGATGGCGGCTCGGACGCCATCAGGGCGAGCAGCTGCAGCAGATGATTCTGCACGACGTCGCGGAGCGCGCCGACCGGGTCGTAGAAGTGGCCGCGGTCCTCGACCCCGAAGTCCTCGGCCATGGTGATCTGCACGCAGGAGATGTGGTCGCGGTTCCACACCGGCTCGAACACAGAGTTGGCGAACCGCAGAAACTGGATGTCCATCGCCGGCTCTTTGCCGAGGAAGTGATCGATCCTCAGTAGCTGATCCTCATCGAGGAGCTGACGCAGCGCGGTGTTGAGGGCGCGCGCCGACGCGAGGTCATGCCCGAATGGTTTCTCCACGACAACCCGGGCGCCCTTGGTCAGCCCGACACCTGCCAGGCCCTCGACCACCCGGGCAAACAGCGACGGCGGGATCTCCAGATAGAAGACCGGGTGCCGCTTACCGTTGACCGCCCGGGCGAGGCGATGGAACGTCTCCGGGTCGGCGTAATCGCCCTGCACATAGCTGAGTCGGGCGGCGAACCGGGCGAAGACGCTGTCGTCCAGCGGCTCGCCCGCTGCCTTGACCGCCGCGCGGGCGTGGTCACGCAGCGCGTCGTCGGACCAGCCGTCGCGCGCCACTCCGACGATGGGGCAGGTCAGCAGCTTGCGCCGCTCAAGCCGATAGAGCGAGCGGAACGTCATCTTACGCGCGAGGTCTCCACTGATCCCGAAGATGACCAGCACGTCTGCGGGAACGTTCGACGAGTTCGAAGCCACCTCATCCTCCTTACGGAGCCGGCACGGCAATGGGGTCGGGCATCATGGTCCTGCTGGCGACTGGGCGCCGACGCGAGCAGGACCCCGGCCGGCCGCCGCCGCGTCCGCGAGGACGAGCGACGCCGCCGCCTCGACCCGGCCGGCGGGAATCGACCGGTCTCCCGCAACGAGCCTCGAGAGCGGTTCGCGCTTGTCCGCTCCGGTGATGAGCCAGAGCACCTGCTGGGCGCGAGCGAGCGCAGGATAGGTGAGCGTCATGCGCCGGTGGCCCATGTAGGGCGCCGTCAGGGCCACCGGCCGGTCCGCGACTTCGAGCACCGGGTCCCGTGGCACCAGCGAGGCGGTGTGCCCGTCCGGACCGAGGCCCAGGTGAACGAGGTCGAAACGCTCGGGCAGCGACCGCCCGTAGGCGGCGGCCGCCGCGTCAAGGTCGGCGTCGTTCACGGGCATCGCGATGACCTCGGCCGGGGCCGCACCGAGGCTCTCCCGCAGGTGGGTGAGGTTACGGTCCGGGTCACCGTCGGGCGCGACCCGCTCGTCGACCTGGAGCACCGCCACGTGCTCCCAAGGGACGTCCTCATGTGCGAGCCGCGCGAACATCGCCCATGGCGTGTGCCCCCCGCTGACGGCGAACGTGAATCGGCCGTGTGCTTGTACGCAGGCCCTGGCCAGCCGCGCCACGAACGCCGCCGCGGTGCCGGCGACCGCATCCGGATCGGCGACGACCTCGAGTTCGTGATGCACAGTCCTCAGCCCTTCTTCTCGGCGTGCCCGCCGAACTCCGAGCGCATCGCCGAGAGGATCTTGTCGGTGAACTCCCCGGCCTCCCTGGACTCGAAGCGCTCGTAGAGCGAGGTGGTGATGACCGGTATCGGGACGCCTTCGTCCACCGCGGCGAGGACGGTCCAACGGCCTTCCCCGGAGTCGGAGACCCGCCCGGCGAAGCCGTCGAGGGAGGGCGAGCCGGCGAAGGCGTCGGCGATCAGGTCGACCAGCCACGAGCCGACGACCGAGCCGCGCCGCCAGACCTCGGCCACCTCGCCGACGTCGATGTCGTACTGGTAGGCCCAGGGATCGCGCAGCGGCGTCGTCTCCGCGTCGACCTCTTGCCGGCCTTTGCCGGCGTCCGCGCGCTTGATGATGCTGAGGCCCTCGGCGATCGCGGCCATCATCCCGTACTCGACCCCGTTGTGGACCATCTTCACGAAGTGCCCCGCGCCGTTCGGCCCGCAGTGCAGGTACCCGAGCGGGGCGGTGCCGTCGGTCCGGGTCCGGCTCGGCGTCGGCTCGGCGCTGCCCTCGCCGGGAGCGATCGTCTTGAAGATCGGGTCGAGATGAGCCACGACCTCATCCTCGCCGCCGATCATCAGGCAGTAGCCGCGCTCCAGCCCCCAGACCCCACCACTGGTCCCGCAGTCGACATAGTGCAGCGACTTGCCGGCAAGACGCTTGGCGCGCGTGATGTCGTCGCGGTAGTAGGAATTACCGCCGTCGATCAGGATGTCGCCGGGCTCCAGCAACGGCTCGAGCTGGCCGAGGATGGAGTCGACGATCGCAGCCGGAAGCATGAGCCATACGACCCGTGGCTTGTCCAGTTTCGCAACGAAGTCCCGGAGTGAGTCTGCGCCCGTCGCGCCTTCGCCGGCCAGTTCGGCGACGGCGGCCGCGTTGACGTCGGACACGACGCAACGGTGGCCGTCTCTCATCAGCCGACGCACCAGGTTCGCCCCCATCCGGCCGAGCCCGATCATCCCGAGCTGCATGGGCTTGTCTGTCGCCATGTGGCGCCTCCTAGTCCTTGAGCGTGCGGTAGTGCCGGATCAGCGCGTTCGTCGACGAGTCGTGGCCGAGCGCAGGCTCGGTCGCGCTCTCGAGCTCCGGGATGATCGCGACAGCAAGCACCTTGCCCAGCTCGACGCCCCACTGGTCGAAGGAGTCGATCCCCCAGATGGTCCCCTGGGTGAAGACGCTGTGCTCGTAGAGCGCGACCAGCGTGCCGAGCCGGTACGGGGTGAGTACCTCGGCCAGCAGAACGTTCGTCGGGCGGTTGCCCTCCATCACCCGGTGCGGCGCCACGTCCTCCGCCGTCCCTTCGGCACGCACCTCGTCCTCGGTCTTGCCGAAGCCGAGAGCCTGGGCCTGGGCGAAGACGTTCGAGGAGAGGATGTCGTGGTGGCTGCCGAGCGGGTTGAGCGACTTGCCGAAGCCGATCAGGTCCACGGGGATCAGCTTGGTGCCCTGGTGGATCAGCTGGTAGAAGCTGTGCTGCCCATTGGTCCCCGGCTCCCCCCAGTACACCGCGCCGGTCTGGTAGTCCACCGGCACACCCTCAAGCGTCATGTGCTTGCCGTTGGACTCCATGGTGAGCTGCTGCAGGTAGGCCGGGAAGCGCTTCAGGTACTGGTCGTAGGGCATCACGCCGACGGTCTGGGCGCCGAAGAAGTCGCCGTACCAGACCGCGAGGAGTCCCATCAGGACCGGCAGGTTCTGTTCGAACGGCGCGGTACGGAAGTGAGTGTCCATCGCGTGGAATCCGGCGAGGAGATCGCGATAGTTGTCGGGGCCGACAGCGAGCATCGTCGAGAGACCGATCGCGGAGTCCATCGAGTAGCGCCCGCCGACCCAGTCCCAGAAGCCGAACATGTTCGCGGTGTCGATGCCGAACTCTGTGACCCGCTGCGCGTTCGTGGACACCGCCACGAAATGCCGGGCGACCGCCGCCTCGTCACCGAGCTGCGCCAGGACCCATTCACGCGCAGAGCGGGCATTGGTCATCGTCTCCAGAGTCCCGAACGTCTTCGAGGCGATGATGAACAGCGTCTCTTCGGCGGCCAGGTCGCGAGTCGCCTCGACGATGTCCGTCGAGTCGACGTTGGACACGAACCTGAACGTGAGATCGCGCCGGCTGTAATGGCGCAGCGCCTCGTAGGCCATGACGGGACCGAGGTCGGAGCCTCCGATGCCGACGTTGATGATGTTGCGGATCGGCTTGCCGGTGGCGCCTTTCCAGGCGCCCGAGCGGACCTGGTCCGCGAACGCCGCCATCCGGTCGAGCACCTCGTGCACCTGCGCGACGACGTCCACTCCGCCGACGACGAGCGAGGACTCCTTCGGCATCCGCAACGCCACGTGGAGCACCGGCCGGTGCTCTGAGACGTTGATCCGATCGCCGGTGAACATCTGGTCGATGTGCTCGCGCAGTCCCGATTCCTCGGCGAGCTGAAACAGCAGCCGCAAGGTCTCGTCGGTGATCCGGTTCTTCGAGTAGTCCAGGTACAGCCCGGTGGCCTCGGCCGCCATCCGTTCGCCGCGTCCCGGATCGGCCGCGAACAGCTCGCGCAGGTGGCGCCCGGCGATCTCGGAGTGATGGCCCACAAGCGCCTTCCACGCGGGACGCTCGCGCAGCGCGGTCGATGGCATGGCTTGCTCCTTTGATGGGTTCGGTCCGGCGCTCGACTCCGAGGTCAGGCCAAGGCCTTGCTCTGCACGTCGATGCGTTCCATGAGGTCGTTCCAGGCCGCGACGAAGGAGTTGGCGCCTTCGCTTTGCAACTTGGCGGCAAGCGCCTTGACGTCGACGCCCGCGCTCGCGAAGCGGGCCGGCGCTGCCTCGGATTCGCCCCCGTCCAACGGCAGCGTCTCTCCGATCCCGCCGTGGTCGAAGAAGGCTTTCAGGGTGTCGTCGGGCATCGTGTTGACCGTGAATGGCGCGGCCGGCCCGTGGACGTAAAGCGTGTCGGAGGCGGCCGGGTCCTTCGTCCTCGTGCCGACCCAGAGCAGCCGCTGCACTCGCGCGTCGGCATTCTCCAGCCGCTGGAAGCGCTGTGAGCCCGTCACTTCGCGGTACGCCCGGTACACGTCTAGGCCGACGGCGAGGGCGAGGGTGTCCGTGAGGCCGTCCGGTGCGGTGTCCTTGACCGCCACGTCCCAGCGTGACATGAACATCGACGCGACCGAGCCGACAGCGGGGTCGTGGCCGGCCTGCACCCGGCGCTCGACGCCACGCGGGTAGGCGTCAGCCGCGGCCCGGTAGTGATCTGCCGAGAACAGCAGCGTCACGTTCACGGAAATGCCGGAGGCGATGGCCTCCTCGATCGCCGACAGCCCCTCGGGCGTCCCGGGGATCTTGATAAAGAGGCTACGCCGGTCGGCCCTGGCGTGCAGCGCCTTGGCGGCCCGCTGCGTGTCGTGGGCGAGCAGCTGCAAGACCTCCAGCGAGACCCAGCCGTCGACACCGTCGGTGCGTTCGTGGATGGGCAGGAACAGGTCGTCGGCCCGCTGCAGGTTCTCGATGGCCGGCTCGAAGAACAGTTCCTCGCCCATGCACCCACCCGCCGCCTTCGCGCGGATCGCGTCGTCGTAGTCACCGGAGCCGATCGCCTTGTCGAAGATCGAGTGGAGCGCCTGGGTTACGTTCACGCCTACTCCCTACCGGCGGCCACGCACTCGCGGGCAACCTGGGTGACCTTCTCGGGAGTGAAGCCGAATTTGGTCAGCAGCATCTTGAGTGGCGCCGATGCCCCGAACGTGTGCATGCCGACGACGGCGCCGCCGTCGCCGACGTAACGGTCCCAGCCGAAGGTCGCCGCCTGCTCGATGGCGACCCGGGCCCTGACCCCGGGCGGGATGACCGAGTCACGGTATTCCTTGGGCTGGCGATCGAACAATTCCCAGCAGGGCATGCTGACCACACGAGCCGCGAGGCCCTCGGCGGCGAGCTCGTCACGGGCCGCGAGCGCGAGTTGCACCTCCGACCCAGTGGCAAGCAGGATGACGTCGGGCTTGCCGTCCGCCGCGTCTACCAGGACATAGGCTCCTCGGGCCACCCCGGATGCGGCCCCCAGCTCGGAGCGGTCCAGAGTCGGCAGTGCCTGACGGGAAAGGACCAGCACCGCCGGCTCGTGCCTGAGCGCGGCGACAACCCGCCAGGTCTCGACGACCTCGTTCGCGTCGGCCGGGCGGAACACCAGCAGCCCCGGCATCGCGCGCAGCGACGCGAGCTGCTCGACCGGCTGGTGGGTCGGACCGTCCTCGCCGACCCCGATCGAGTCGTGGGTGAAGATGTGCACGACCGGGATCTCCATCAGCGCTGAAAGCCTGATCGCGCCGCGCGCGTAGTCCGAGAAGATCAGGAACCCCGACCAGTAGGAGCGCAGCTTGGTCAGCGCCATCCCGTTCGTGATCGCGCTGGCGGCGTGCTCGCGGATCCCGAAGTGGAGGTTGCGCCCCGAACGGTCATCGGCCTGGAAGTCGCCGGCGCCGGAGAACGTGAGGTTGGTCTTGGTCGACGGCGAGAGGTCCGCCGATCCGCCAAACACCCACGGCACGGCTTGGGCAAGCGCGTTGAGCACCTGGCCGCTGGAGTCGCGGCTGGCGATGCCCTTGGGGTCGGCCGCGAAGGTCGGCAGCGCCGACTCCCAGCCCTCCGGCAGGTCACGCCGCTGGATGCGCCCCAGCTCGTCGGCGAGCTCGGGATGGGTGGTTCGGTAGGCCTCGAATCGAGCCTCCCAGCTCGTCCGCGCTTCGCGACCGCGCGCGCCGACGCCTGCGGCGAAGTGCTCGTAGACGCCGTCGGGAACGAAGAAGTCCTTGTCTTCCGGCATCCCAAGGAATCTCTTGGTTGACTTGACGCCCTCCACGCCGAACGGCTCGCCGTGCGCCTTCGGGGTGTCCTCGACCGGCGACCCGTAGCCGATGTGGCTGTGCACCACGATGAGCGTCGGGCGCTCATTCTCGGACTTGAAAGTGTGCAGCGCGCGGGCCACGGCGTCGAGGTCGTTGGCGTCGGCCACGGTGGTGACGTTCCAGCCGTAGCCGATGAACCGGGCCGCCACATCCTCGGTGAACGCGATGTCGGTGTGGCCCTCGATCGTCACCCGGTTGGAGTCGTAGATCCAGCAAAGGTTCGACAGCCGTTGGTGGGCCGCGAGCGAGGCGGCCTCCGAGGAGATCCCCTCCATCATGCAGCCGTCGCCGGCCATCGCGTACACGTCGAAGTCGAAGAGGGTGAAGTCGTCGCGGTTGTACCGGGCGGCGAGCCACTGTCCGGCGATCGCCATCCCGACCGAGGTCGCAACGCCCTGGCCGAGCGGGCCGGTCGTGGTCTCCACGCCGCTGGTCCACCGGTACTCCGGGTGCCCGGGGCAGCGTGAGCCGAGCTGGCGGAACGTCCTGAGGTCGTCGAGGGTCACGGCGGGTCGGCCAAGGACCTCGTAGTCGGGGTCGACAGCCTGCACGCCGGTGAGGTGGAGCAGCGACCAGAGCAACGCGGAGGCGTGTCCTTCCGACAGCACGAAGCGGTCGCGGTTGGGCCAGATCGGGTCGGCCGGGTCGAAGCGCAGGAAGCGTTGCCAGAGCGTGTACGCGACCGGGGCGATTCCCATCGGCGTCCCCGGATGGCCGGAATTGGCCGCCTGGATGGCGTCCATGCACAAAGTGCGGATCGTGTTGACGGAAAGTGTTTCCAGGTCGTTGTTGCTCAATGCGAGCCTCCCTGAAAGTGCTGCCCCTGCGCTCATATCGAGCGCGGCAGGCTAGGGTTGAGCTTTCCCGGCCGGGGCGAAGAGCGCCGCGCCGACAATGCCCGCATCGTTCAACAGCTGCGCCGGCACGATCTCGGTCCTGAGCTCGATGTACGGCAGGAACTTGTCGGCCTTCTTGCTGACGCCGCCGCCGATGATAATCAGGTCGGGCCACAACAGCCGCTGGACGAGCTCGAGATACCTCTCCAGACGGTGCGCCCATTTCTTCCAGGACAGGTCGTCGTGCTCGCGCACCGACTCCGCGGCCCAGTCCTCGGCATCCTCGTGGTGCAGCGGCAGGTGCCCCAACTCGCTGTTGGGCACCAGGAACCCGTCGGAGAAGACGGCACTGCCGATACCGGTGCCGAGCGTCACCATCACGACGACGCCCTTGCGTGCCTTGCCGGCGCCGAAGCGCATCTCGGCGATCCCGGCCGCGTCCGCGTCATTCACTACCTTCACGTCGCGGCCGGTCGCTCTTGCGAAGAGCTGGGCCGCGTCCGTCTCCATCCAGGCCGGGTCGATATTGGACGTCGTCTGGACTTTGCCGCCCCGGATGACAGCCGGGAGCGTCAGCCCGACCGGTCCTGGGACGCCGATCTGGGAAAGCACCGTCACGACCACGTCCGCGACTGCCCCCGGGGTCGCCGGATGCGGGGTCGGGATCCGGACCCGCTCACCGATAAGGCTGCCGAGCTCGAGGTCGACCGGCGCTCCCTTGATACCGGTCCCGCCGATGTCGACCCCCAGCACCTGGGCCGTCTTGTCCAGAATTCCCTGCACCACTGCCCGCTCCCCTCAGGGGCCGACCCAAAATGTGTTGTGTGAATTTTGGACGTCAGGCCCCGCAAGAGCTTCGCCACGTAATCCGTAACACTCGCATATATCCCTAATGCTCGCCACATGACCCTTATGAGGTTATATCGAAGCTTGAGGGGTATACCCAAGCATTGCGTGCCCGCAAGGCCATTGGCCTTCCCCTCCGTTCGAGCGGAACGAACGCGACTGCGACTCACGCCGGCCGCGACAGCACCCTCCAGCAACTTTCGGAAATCAAGCCAACCGGGAACCCGACCCACAGGTCCCCGCATCCATGAGCCGCTGCCTCTCCCCACCCGGACCGGCCGCGACCAGAGCTTACGGAGGCGTGATGCCAACCCGACCGATCCGCCTGCTCCTTGCCGACGTCGACGGCACTTTGGTCACGAGCGACAAGGTCCTCACCGACCGCGCCGTCCAGGCGGTCCACAAGCTCTACGACGCCGGCGTCCTCTTCGCAGTGACCAGCGGGAGGCCACCCCGCGGCATGTCCATGATCATCGAGCCCCTGGCGTTGGCCACTGAACTCGCCGCCTTCAACGGTGGTCTCATCGTCAACCCGGATATGACCGTTGTCGAACAGCAGGTCAT
The DNA here is from genome assembly GCF_042885015.1 of Streptomyces sp. NPDC058086. Classification (NCBI taxonomy): domain Bacteria; kingdom Bacillati; phylum Actinomycetota; class Actinomycetes; order Kitasatosporales; family Streptomycetaceae; genus Streptomyces; species Streptomyces sp. NPDC058086. The sequence continues at coordinate 38,907 of NZ_JBHVST010000028.1, forward strand.
TCCCACGGAGGTGGTGGCCCCAGTCGTCGCGCTGATGGAGTCGTTCGGCCTCAGTGTCTGGATCTACCGGGGCGCCGACTGGTACGTCCGCGACATGAAGGGGCCGCACGTGGATCGCGAGAGCTGGACGGTGCAGTTCGCGCCCACGCTCGTTCCCGGCTTCGACGGGCTCGAGCAGGGCGCCGCCAAGGTCGTCGGGGTCTGCGATGACCACCAGGCCGTAGAGGCGGCCGCGGTCGCAGCTCGCGCGCAGTTCGGCGAGCATGTCTCGGCCGCCCGCTCGCAGCCCTACTACCTCGATGTGACGCATCCGCAGGCCAACAAGGGCGGTGTCGTCAAGTACTGGTCCACCAAGCTCCAGATTTCCCCCGAACAGATCGCCACGATCGGCGACATGCCCAACGACGTGCTGATGTTCGCCCACTCGGGACTGTCCATCGCGATGGGCAACGCCAGCGACGAGGTCCAGCGCGCGGCGAGGCGGGTTACTACGAGCAACGAGGAGGAAGGTTTCGCGCACGCGGTCGAGCAGTTCATCCTATGACCCCCGTCACCGCATACCCGGGTCTCGCTGCCCTGAGCCTGAGACCCGGCCTGGTCAAGGAGGAGGACATCCATGAGCGTCGAGCATGAGAAACAACTTGCCGCCGAGGCCGCGGCCGAGCTCATAGAGGACGGCATGACCGTCGGCCTCGGCACCGGCTCGACCGTCGCCTACCTCCTGCCTGCGCTGGCCCGCCGCGGGCTGTCGCTGCGGTGTGTCGCGACATCGCCGCGGACCGAGGAGGCGGCCCTGATGCTCGATCTGCGGGTCGAACCGTTCGGCAGCATCGACCGCTTCGACATCACGATTGACGGTGCGGACCAGATAGCCCCTGACGGCTGGCTCGTCAAGGGCGGCGGTGCCGCGCACACCAGGGAGAAGATCGTCGCGGCAGCCGCCGATCGCTTCGTCGTGATCGCCGACTCGACCAAACGAGTCCCAGCGCTGCACCCGCCGGTCCCGCTCGAGCTGCTCGAGTTCGGGCTCGCCGCGACCATGCGCCAGCTCCACCCGGTCTCCCTGCGCAACGCGCCACGCAGCCCCGACGGCGGCGTCATCGCGGACTACCACGGTGCCGTCGACGACCTCGCGGGCGTGGCGGCACTGCTCAGCGCCACCCCTGGCGTCGTCGAACACGGCCTGTTCCCTCCGGCGCTGGTCGCCGACGTGTTCGTCGCCCACGGCGACTCAGTCGAGCACCTCAATCTCGTCAAGCCCCGAGCCTGAGAGGGCGTTTCCTGCGGCCAGGCCACGGCCCTCGCTTGCAGACGCTCTCGCGGATTTCCGAACCGACGCAGTCCTGCTGACCGGCCGTACCAAAAGGGCGCCTTGCAAACACCCGCGCAGCTGTCTGCCGGCACGCGAATCGCGTCCACTCTCCAGCACCTCGCCGCTCACCCTTCTCACGCCGCGTCAGCGGCCAGCGCGGAGGCCTGCCGACGCGCAACCATGCTGAGCCGACCCGATCCCCGAGGCCGCCGCGTCGACCCAGCCCGCCCACCACCCTTCTTTCTTCTCCACCGGGCATGGGAGCAGCGGCAGCAGAGGGGATGTCAGGCCCCCGACCACGCGGAAATTGGGGGCTGACCTGGGCCTACGCACAAGCGCTGAGAGCAGGTAGGGAACCCTTGATGCAACAGTCAGGTGCAATAGTGGCCGCAGTAGATGGTTCCGACAGTTGGTGTCTCAACACCTTCCGCTCACAGGAGATGACAAACTCGTCGCCGTGTCCCAGCCCGCCTCGGTCTGCCGGATGCGGAGGAGCGGGCTTCGTGGCGACGAACCCGAGCGGATCGGGCGCACCAGCGAAACCTGCTTCAGCCGTCGCCGACGCTCCCGACAGGTGGCCGGCATGGTGGCGTTGAACAGATCCGCGAGACCAACCCAGGATCGCGCAGCGACAGACCCGCAGGATGGCCGCGGCGCTGCGAAAAGGATCCCCACGGGTTCCGGGAGAGGGGTTGGCGATCTACGTAAAATGATCCACGGCATCGTTCCAACCGGTAGGACTCGGGGCGCACGCACCCACGAGTCGGCCGGTGGCGGCGAGTGTTGAGCCCGGCGCAAGGCTCATCGAGGCTACCCGCGCACTGACATGGCCCGGACGGACGCGGCCAAGAGCTCGACGACCGATCAAGATCCCAGAACCTCGACCGCCGACTGCCGTGGTCGGCCCTGTGGTCGGGGCCGACCAGACGCCCCCGTCACCACCTGGGTGCCCCACACGGCGGTAACAAGCCACGCAGGTGCGCATCCTGCGCGCTCTTCCCTCGCTCCTTGCGGCCCCTGGCGCAGGCAAACCAATGAGCCCCACAGCACAGGCTGGTTGGGGCACGTCGTGCTGCGCACCAGCAGACGAACGCTGCGCATTCAATTACAGACGGGCCTGCGCACTGGACGCCAGAGACGACTGCGCAGTTGCGCAGCGCACGATTCGTTCGCCAGGCAGCGTCTGCAACATCCTCCTTGGGCTGCACTGCGCATCCCGGCATGACTATCGATGGCCTCGTGGGAGTGCGCGCATCTGAGCTCGCCGCCGGCCTGCGCACGGGTGTCCGTGAGACGCGCGGCACTACGAGCCACCCGTTGAATCGGGCATGGTCGGGCCCGTGGTCGGGTGACCACGACCCCCACCAGGACCTTCGTGTCTGCTTCGTCATCATGGTCGGGGTCCTTTGGTCGACGGTTTGGTCGGGGCCGGCTGGTAGTAGCGCTCGCAGCGGCCACCCCGGCAAGTCCGAACAGGAGGCAGGGCGGCCTCGCCGAAGACACCGGACCTCTGCGCACGGCCAGGGCGGCCGCCGTATCGGGCTATGCGCAGGGTTCAATTTCGGCGGGGTTGCGCGGTCGCACAGACGGACGTCGTCAGTGCGCAAGCACGTGGTGCGCAAGCACGTGGTGCGCAGTCGATGATCTTGGTGTGGGTGCCGTGGTGACGGCGGCTCAGCCAAGGTGGGTGGGTCTGATTGCAGGACCGAACGAGCGGCAGATCCGTGAGCACGTCGTGCTCGTGCGACGTCGGAGCGAAGGTAGCCGACCGGCAGCCAGCCGTGGGCTCTGCCGCTGGATGACCGCATCCTGCTGGTGGCAGCGTGCTGACGGACGAACCTGGCAAGTGCGGCAGTGGTCCTCTGTTTCGGGATCTCGAAGTCGGCTGCAGCCCGGGCTATCGACCGCATCGCCCTGCTTCTTGCTCTGGCCCCGCTCCAATGGCGGCACTCCGGCGCCGGCCGGGAGCACCGCCAGCAGGAGCAGAGGCAACATCAGCGGGTGCAGCACGGTGATGACGCCGCTCGCAGCGATCATGCGGATCAGGGCGGACATGAACCGCTGGGCGTCCTGCACCATCATCCGGGTCCGGGTGACGCCGACTTCGGCTGCCTCCTGCCGGTCGGCGAATCCGTCCTCGCCGTACGCGGATGACTCCACGCGGCACACGGTGGCCACGAGCGCGATGTCTGCTTCGGTCATCAGGAGAGGTGTGATCCGACCGTCAGCGTACGAGGACAAGGCGCTACCGACTCGGCCAATGCCCGCAGCCGTTGTCAACACGATTAGGGCGGGCAGCGCGGCGTGCCGGCGTTCGGGAACTGGGCCGGTGGCGAAGAGGTGGGTCATCGCCTGGGCGGTGAACGCGAGGACGATGGCGGCCGCGAGTCCGGTGAGCAACTGGCAGGCGAGGAGTAGTACGACGCCGGTCTTGTCGACGGCCCACGCCATCCGCGCCGTGTGCCCGAGCACGGAGGGGAGGCGTCGGCACATTGCCCCGAAACTGGCGTCGGCCAGCGGGTTCTTTCCGTACTTGCCCTCGAAGGTGATGACGGCTGGGGGTGGAGGGGGAGGCGTCTCTTCGTTTGAAGTCGAGGCGTCAGTCACAGTCACCTGTATCCCTCCTTGGGGGTCGGTCCCGCACCTGGATGGCTCGTCGGTGCACGGTTCGAACGCGCTCGATTCCGGACGCGCTGGGGCCCTTGCAGCGCAAGGGGTCGAACGCGCGGCCGCCGCGATGGGGCCGCCCTCGGGTGGTGAGGACTGGCCGAATCGCCGACGTCTGAAACGCCTGTGACGGATGAGGTTTCCAGGGAGGGATCGGCTCGTGGCGATTGCTGGGCACCGCCCACGATCAAGATCATTTGCGCCCAGTTATGCAAGCCCGTTCCAGACGGGCAACGTTCTTCCGGATCGTGTGGTCGCTCGTACGCAGTGCCTTGGCGAGTTGGTCGTGCAACTCGTTCGGGAGCGATCCGGCTCCGAGTGCGCAGCCGTGGAGGAGAGCACGGCAGTCCTGCACCTCCTGATCGGTGGCGAGGGTGGTGAACAAGGGGTGCGCGAGGGTCTCGCGGGCGGCGTAGCCATCGGTTGCCTTGATCGTCCGGCGGTGCAGCTCCGCGACCACCAGGCGCGCAGCCGGGTCCTCGGGCGAAGCGATCACGTCAAGCACTGCGAGTCCGAGCCGCGTGTTGAAGACGGTCATGTCGTCCCCGTCGGGGCGTTCGAGGTAGGTGGACACCAGGTTCTGCAGGGGGCGCCGCCACGCCCGGCCGGCTGCCCGGCGGCAAAGGACGGACAGGCATTCCGTGGCGGCGTTCTCCCAGAGCTCCCCGGACACCGTGGCGGCCAACAGGTTGTTGGCGCCGAGCGTGTTTCCCGTGGTGATGGCGGCGAGGACGGCGACTTGGCGGCCGTCGAACATGCGCTGTCCGACGCCGCGGTGTGCCTCGACATGGGCGAGTGCTTCGGTCCAGCGGCCGGCAGCGGTCAGCGCACGAGTCCCGTCGGCGAGGAGGACCCGCCACAGCCAGGCGCGAACCTCTTGGCGGTCATCGGCGGTCGCGGTGAGGTCGGCTGGTACGGCGATGTCCTCGACCTGAGCCGGGGACTCGGTGCTGACAGCGTCAAACAGCGTCAGGAGGCGTTGGCGGCCGTCGGCGTGCTGCCCAGCGCGGAGTTGGAGGCGCGCAAGGTTGACGACGGGTTCGAGGGCCCGGATCGCGGTTTTGCCGGGCAAGGGCGCGGCGTGCAGGTAGGCAGCGGCATGCTGGTGGCACATCGCGCGCGCGGTCTCCGAGTCTCCGACGTCGGAGGCGATCAACGCGGCCTGGTTGTAGACCGTGGAGGCCATACTCGGGTCGCCCAGCTTCGCCGCGGTGTCAGCGAGTTCGGCCAGAGCGTGCACGCTCTGGGGCAGGGGGAGGCAGGCGGGGCGGGAGCGAGCAATGAGCGGAAAGCGCCGGGCTACGGCGTCAGGGAGTTTCCACACGGTCCGCGGCGCTCCTCTCAGTGGTGGGGTCGGTGCCGAAGATGACGGTCTTCGCAGCAGCCGCGAGGCTGGCCTGCGTGGCGTAGGGCAGGCCGATCCGGTTCCAGGCGAAGATGATGTGGTGGGCCAGGACGTCACGCAGGCCGCGGTGAAGCTGCCCGGAATCTGTGAGGTGGGCCAGTTCCCGTCCGGCGTCGGTGTAGGCGCGTGCCCATTCGGCGGAGTGGGCCAGCGGCCCGCCCGTGCGTATCAGGTCTTCTCCGCTCACCGTGATCAGCCGGTGCACTGCGGACTGCAGTCGGTCACGGCTGTCCCGCTCGGCGTCGGGAGGTAGCGCGCGGTGGGCGCCGACGCGTGCCCAGACGTCTCCCTGCTCGTACCAGTCCAATCCGGCTGAGCGCATCAGGAGGCTGCACAGCATGAGGGATATCTCGCGTCGGTGTCTGCCGGCGTCGCCCTGGAGAACGTCACTCACGTTGCGGCTGTCGCGGTGGAAGAGGCGGTGCGCGGATGCCATGGCTTCGGCGCCGCCGAAGGCGTGGACCTCGGGTTCGTAGATGATCTCCGTCCAGGCTGTGATGTCCCCTTCGGCGATCAGCGCGTCGAGCCCATGACCGATGCGGTCCTGCCTGTCGACGACGGGCAGGTAGCGCACGCGCCAGCAGGGGCGCTTGCGGATGATGAACCACGCGATGAGGGCGCCTTCGTCTTCTGCGGCGCGTAGGAGCGGAGCGAGTCGGGCCAAGGCGATCGGCTCGGCGCGTTCCCAGTCCGGGAACGCCACGTTGGCCTGGCACCAGGTAGGTGAGTTCATGAGGCGGGTCTCCGTGATGTTCACGCCAGGGTGAGGAAGGTGTCCCAGTGCGGTGCGGGCGCGCTGTCCGTGCCGAGGGTGTGGAGGGCGAGGGCTGCTCCGGCTGCTCCGTCGAGCAGCTCCGGGTCGTGGTCGTCCAGGTCGAGCGCGGTGATCAGACGGTCGGCCAGACGTGGCAGCTCCAAAGTGATCTCGGAGTTGCCCGTCTCGGTGGCCATCCGCCACGCGGCATGCAGCAGTCCGGCCAAGCCGTGGCACAGCCCGATCTCGGGGAGCTTGCCCAGTTGAAGCGGGTCGCGCAGGGTCGAGAGGATCGCGTTCTCGGCGGCCTGCACACGCACCGGATCTCGGAGGGCGAGTCCGGCCAACTGCTGGGCGCGGGCGGTGCCACTGACTCCGTAGCACCAGGAGGGGCGGGGACGAAGGTCGGAATGGACGTGGTTGACGGTCGCCTGCTGCATCGAGATATAGCCCGGCCACCAAGGGGCGCTCTCGTCGCCTTGACGCCATTGGTCGGTCCAGGCACAGATCCGTTCGACCGCGTCGACGGTGCCGGGCACGGCCAGGTCGCGCAGCAGAGCCAGGGACAGTACGGATAGGGCGGAGCCGATGCCGTGGGAGAGCCCGAAGTTCCCGTGCCCGCCGGGGTAATCGGCGTGGGGTGCACCGGTGGGCGCGACGTTCATCCACCATGGCGGCAGCCCGGCCGGATCGGGCAGGGACTCGGTCAGGCGTACCAGGTAGGCCAGGGCGTCCCGGGTGATCTCGTGGTGCGGATGGCAGCTCATGTGGTAGGCGCCCAGCCCGGACAAGCCCCTGATCAGGTCGGACTCTTCCATGGGAGGCCGCTCGGCGCGGTCGATGCGCTGGTGGGCCTGGGCCAAGCGGTTCCGGGTGACAGTGCAGGTCGCCGCGTCCAGACGTTCCAGGACGCGCAGGTACCGGCTCGATGCTCTGGCCGCGCGATGCGTGACGAACGCGAGGGCGGGAGCACCGAAGTACAGACTCGCGTTGGCCGCTGCGCTCACTTCGCCGCGCACAGCCGTGGCCAGCCAGGTGTGCGCGGTGCCCCAGTCGCCCCGGCCGGTCCGGGCTCGCTCGATGTGCAGCAGGGCGATGCCCGAGGCTCCTCCGGCGAGCGACTGCGGCCAGGCCCGGACGCCGTCGAGTCGGCCACCGGGCCACACGGTGCTCGGGTCGGCCAGTGCGTGGGCCAGCTGGTCGGCGGTCAACAGTGCGGCGCGGGCGGGGGCTGTCGTGGTCACGGTGTCCTCCTTGCTCGTGCCGTCCAGCTCAGGGCGGCAGCTCTGGCCAGGTGCAGGTGCCTACGCTCCTCGGACAGTCCCGGCCCGCACATCCGGACGTGGTGGAGGTGCAGCAGGTCCGGCAGCACGTCGTGGGGGTGCGTGGTCGCGTCCTTGAGCGCGCGGCGGTAGGCGGCCAGAGTCACGCGGCGTGCGGACCAGGCCGTCGTGACGCGCTCGTGCAGGCCCGCAGGGTCGGTGTTCACCAGGCCGACGGCTTGGCGGTAGACAGCGCGGGGCGGAGAGGCCTGGTCGGTGCGGGTGTGCTCGATGAGCCACTGCATCGCCGCAGCGTCGTCGCCGAGCAGGCCTGCGGCGATGTCCACCATGCTCGCGGCGGTCATCGCGCGGGCATCCGGTGCGTCCTTCCGGGCCTGGGCGGCGAGTTGGGCCAGGGCGGCGGCGGAGTCGGCGGCGAAGTACTGCTCGGCCGCGTCGATCGCGGCGGGGCCGCCGAACCGCGCGGTCTCCGGGTGGTAGGTCTCCACGCTGGCGTGCGTGATTAGGCCGCTGTGACGGAGCTGCCGGGTCCACTCGCCGATGTACTCGATAGCGGAGCCGAGTGTGCCGGGTGGGCAGGTCAGACGGACGCGGAGGTGGTCTGCGGGGTCTGGGTATCGGACGAACCACCACCGGGGGTTGCCCAGTTCTTTCAGCAGAGCCGGCAGGTGCCGGGCCAAGAGCGGGTTCTGCCGGTCTCGGTGTCCGTGGAGCTGGAGGTAGATGCGATTGCCGCAGCCGGGCAGGTGGCCGTGCTCGCGGTTGACGACGTGGCCCGCTGCCCGGACGGGAGCGACGTTCTGTTCTGCGGTCAGGGGGATGACGACTTCATGGGCGCGTCCGCCGGTCCAGCCCAGGTCCTGGGGTTGCGGTGCGGGGTGCAGCGTCACCTTGCCGTCGCGGTCCAGGTGGGTGCGCAGCAGGACCCGGTGTGAGGGCTCCGTCAGGTCCAGGGCCATGCACTGGTCGGCCTCGCTCAGGTACACCCGCTCGGGCAGATGCACGTCGCGGCGCCATTGGGTCAGGGCCTCGTCCCACTGTGGCCACGGTGCCGACGCAGCGGGGACGTCGTCGCTGGCGAGAAGCCAGCGGGCCGGGGACAAGATCGTGCGTCCGTAGCGCAGCGCGGGCAGGAACGGCAGGCTGGAGGCGGCAGTGCCCCACATGAATCCGGTGCACGGGACGGCCAGCGCGACGGGTGCCTCGGCAAGAAACCGGGCCAGCGGATGGGTGTGATACCCCAGGTCTACGGCGTTCAGCAGCAGCGTATGCACCGGCCGCCGGCAGGAGAGCGAAACCAGGTGCAGCCGTTCGGCGTCGGCGGTCACCGCCAGATCCGTCAGGGGAATGAGACTGGTATCCAATCCCTGGTAGTCGCCGAGCGAGATCACCAATCCGGTCACCTGCGGTGCACGCGCGACATTCTCAGCGGGTGCGGACAGCGGGGTAGAGCTGATCTGCGCGACGAGCGCGTCCTCGTGCACTCCGGGCAGCCCGGCGTACACCTTGGTCATGCGGCGGCGGTCCTCGTCGTCCAGCATGCCCAGGAAGCGGCCGGTAGTCGCTCCGGCCGAGCGTGCCACCCCGACGACGTGCAGAGTGAACTCGCCCTGCTGCAGTGCTGGAATGCTCACGGCGTCGATACGGACGGTCACCTCGGTGCTCGGCTGGACGCAGTGGCCAGGATCCGTAGTGGCCAGCTCCTCGAGCGCGGGATCGTCGAGCTCGACTTCAATGCGGCGCTGCATCCCGGCTCTGTGGGCGAGCTTGATGAGTCGGCTGTCCCGGTCAGGCAGCGGGGAGGGCGCCAGCGTGGTGGTAGACCCCAGGTAGCCGGATGGGTAACCGAGCGCGTTGACGGCCTCCACGACGGGGACGACCGCTCTTGGCCCGTACCGCTCAAGGAACCGGCTGTGCCACTCGGCCCATCCGGCCAAGGCCGACCTGGGCGCGAGACGCGTGAGTGCCTTGGCTGCCGCTGCCGCTTCCTGGGCCACCGTCTCCGGGACGACCATGTCCCAGTCCACCCGCAGGTCGAACGAAGGTTTGGGAGCCTCGCGTAACTCCGCAGTCTCAGCCGGCGCGAGATACTGCGTGTGCCTGAGGAGGGCGGCGAGCGGGTCGGTGGCTGTCATCGCCGCGCGGAGGCTGGTGATCAGGAATCGTTGCCTGACCAGGCCCGCGAGCAGTTTCTCAATCGCAGCGAGCGGCGCGGTCGGGAAACCGGCGGAGAGCTTTGCTATGAGGTCGCTCCACAGAATCGGAGTCCGCGCGCTGTCCAGGGCTTCGCGGACCGGACCGGTCACACGTATCTGCACGTGTTCCGAGGCGCCGCCGCGCGTGCCGCGCGGGCGGTGCTCGATCACCACGTACCCGTCGCGCTCGACGACGAGGCTGGACGCCATCACCATCAAACGGGGCCGCAGTCCGCTGTGCTCCTCGAACCGGTCGATGAGAGTCGTGGTCCATGCCGCGTCGGGTCTGGCGAATGCCCGGTGCCCGGTGCCCGTGCGCAGCGCGGGGGCGGCGCCTATTCGTGCGGCCGCGACCCCGGCGAACAGGCCGAACGGGGTGGCGCGCGTGCGGGCCCGCAGCAGGTAGCGCAGCACGGAGAGCACCGTGCGGCGTACAGCGGGGTCTGGCAGCGACTGGCCGGCACAGACCTGGTCCACCCGACTCGCGAGGTCCGGACTCGCGGCTTTGACGGCGGTCGTGAAGTCGGCTGCCTGCCAGGCCTGTTGCAACCACGCCCGCCACGACGCCGCGTTCGCGGACGGGCCGGTCAGCTCCGGCCAGACCACCTGACGGCCGGAGTCCAACGCGGCCCCCCGTATCACTGCTGCATCAACGTAGCGATACACACACCCCTCCTGTGGCCTGCGCGGTGCCCGGCCGCGCCCATGGATCAGGCGCGGCCGGGCACTGCGAAAGACGCGGTCTGGTGCTGCTACGGGCAGCTCGTGCACGCGGACGCGCACGTCGAACCGCAGCCGTCATTCGTCAGACGGATGAGCTGGTCCGCGGCGGGGCTGCCCTCGACGATCGTGATGTCCAGGTCGAAGGCGTCCGCTCCGGATGCCTCCTGTTCAGCGACCGGCTGAGCAACCGGACGCTCCAGCTGAACGGTCATGCATGCCTCCTTGGCAGTGGGTGATGGTGCAAGGTCCCGGGGCCCAGGAGCGGGCCCCGGAGCCTTAGTGCCAGGACACCGCGACGATGCCGTGCCGCTTCGGCACGGTGTCCTGGGGCAGAGGGGACGGGGCAGGCCCCGGCACGTACCGGATCGTCGCCGCCCCCCGGCGGCGGTGGTCCTGCGCCCAGCGCCGCAGCAGGTCCAGGTACTGGTCCGCGAGAACTTCGGCCTGCGGGCCGTGAGCGACGACACCGCTCTCGAAGCCGCCGGTGTCCCCGTTCTCGCGGCGGGTGCGGTACGCGATGCTGTCCTCGCTGACCAACGCCGGCACACCGAGCACGGCTGATGCTTCCACGAGCCCGCTCTCGACGACGTCCTTGGACGCGTGCAGCCGGGCCGGACTCGACAGATGGAGCGTGAGATACAGCTCCAGCTCGTCGGGCAGGTCATAGGCCGCCCCCGACCAGCACTCCAGCCGGGGAGTGTCCAGGGCATGATTCAGCGCCTCGGCGTTGAGGCGCACCCGCACGTCGTCGGTCTGCACGGCGACGCCGTCCCGCAGCAACGCCTTGCGCTCCTTGGCAGCTCCCTCGCCCTGCATGGCCACGAAGCGCGCCAGACGGTAGGAGTGGCTGACCAGACCCTCGCCGTCACGGTCGAACGCGACCGAACGGGTCGTACCGCGCACAGTCAGCGGGACGACGAGCCTGCCCTTCTCAGCAAGCTCACTGATCCACGACGGAGGGATGTCCCACGCGGCCGCGGTGACGATGATTCGGTCGTACGGCGCCCCATCGGGAACACCGGCCTCGCCGTCCGCGAGCAGCGTCTTCACCTGGCCGTACCCGGCATCGTCCAGGCACAGACGGGCGCGGTCGACGATGTCACGGTCGATGTCGACCGTGGTGACCGCCCCGCCGCTGCCCACGAGTTCCTGGATGAGCGCGGCGTTGTAGCCGCCCGAGCCGATCTCCAAGACCTTCATGCCGGGCTCGATGTCGGCCTGCTCCAGCATCACGGCCTGGAGGTGGGCGGCAGACATGACACTGATGTCCAGGCCGTGCTCGTCCTTCTTGACCGGAACGGTGCGGTGGAGGTCGTAGGCGAGTTCCAGGGGCGCGTCCGGTGCGAACCGGTGCCGGGGCACTGCGGCAAAGGCAGCGGCGACAGACTCGGACATGATCGCGTCCTGGTCACGGAGCGCACGGACCATGTCCGCACGCAGCGCGTCGGGATCGCGAAGAGTCGAGCCATCAATAGCAGTCATCCGATTACCTACTTCTGTTGGGAGGGTGCTTGCTGTAGCCAGTTCGGGCTGGTGGTCAGCGAGGACGCTAGCCAGGGCACCGTTTCTGGGGTGTGGTTACGCGCCGGAGGAAGGCGCCGCCCTTGGAGTTCGGCTGAAAAGCACTCAGGAACGGAAAAGGTGGACACACTCGATCTCCGCGTAGCGATAGCCGAGGGCCTCGGCCGTAGTCCCTGCGGGGCGTGTATGGGACGCAAAGACGACCGGGAGGTGATCGGAGACCTGCGGGGAGCCAGCCGTCGAAGGAGTCATCCACACCTCCGCAGAAGAAGATCCAGTTCACGGCGCGCCTCATGCCGACCCTCCAGCTATGAATGGGGCGAAGTCATCGACGTCGTACAGCGCAAGTTGCCCCCACGGGGCGATACCGGAGCCGAAGCGTGCGGCTTGCTGAGTCAGATCGAAGAGAAGGGGCAGCGCGATGGCCGTCATGCGGTCCATACGCCCTGAGCGATCGAGATCAGCGGTGGGGCGGCTGGGCCGTTGGGTCCGCGTGGTGCGGGAGAGGAGGTCAGGCATGGAGCAACCCCTTCGCGCGGTCCGCGTCCGTGACCTGGCCGTGGTGCGTGTCGATCTCGGCTCGGGCGGCATGGGCGTAGTGCTGCACCACTGAGGGGCTGAAGGCGTGCGTGGCAAGCGAGCCCTCCGTGAATGCGGCCACTGCCTCGTCAAGGGTGCGCGGCACCGGCCTTGGGAGCGGGTCGGCCTCGTAGGCGTCTCCTGTGCAGGGGTCCGGCAGCTTCGGGTGCTTCGTGATGCCGTGGAGGATTCCCGCGAGTACTGCGGCGAGCGCGAGGTAGGTGTTGGCGTCGGCGCCGGGGAGCCGGACCTCCAGCCGGGTGTCCTTGTGGCGGCCGGCGACCCTGATGGCGCAGGTGCGGTTGTCGTACCCCCATGTGAAGTTCGTCGGTGCGAAGGAGTGGGGGGCGTATCTCTTGTAGGAGTTGGGATAGGGGGCGTACAGCGGTGCCATCTCGGGCAGCGCGTCGAGGAGTCCGGCAATGGACTGCCCGAGGACCTCGGGCAGATCCGCGCCGAGTGCCGTCTCGAACGCGGGCTCGCTGTCACGCCACAGGGACACGTGGAAGTGCAGGCCGGAGCCGATGCCCGTCTCGGGGGCGGCCATGAAGGTCGGCGTCATACGCTGCTGCGCGGCAATGGCCCGAACAGCGTGCTTGTGCACGGCGTACGTGTCGCAGGCCCGCATCGCATCGCCGTACGGCCACGTGACCTCGATCTGCCCCGGTGCCCCTTCCGTCTTGATCGCCTCGACCGGTGCGTCGGCCTGGTGCAGCGCGTCCCGGAGGGCTCCGAAGAACGCGGAGAGACTGGGAGGATGGTCGAGGGCATAGTCGAGGTTGTGGGGCGACACAGGCCTTAGGCCCCGGTATCCCGCTCGGCGGCTGCGGTCCGCGCTGCCGCGGTAGAGCAGGAACTCACTCTCGATGCCCACCCGGACCTCCCACCCGAGGTCTGCCAGGTAGTTGATCTGCTGGCGCAGCGTCTCCCGAGGCGCCACTGGGACGCGGTAGCCGTGGTGGTCGTGGGCATCAACCCACGCCCAGCGGGGCCCGCCGAGACGGTGGGCCATGTAGTACAGGCCGCCGGAGGTGGGGTAGGCGGACGTCACCTCGGCCAGGCACATCCCCAGAATCAAGGTCATGGCGCCGATGCCGACCCAGCCCCAGATCATGACGGCGGGGCCGCCGGTATTCAGGCCGTAGCCGAACAGCGTCATGCCGCCGGCCAGGATGCAGATCACACTGAAGCTGATCGCGAAGTTGCCGAACCCTCCCATCCGGCGGGACAGTTCGGGCTGGTAGCCATGCGCGCGCAGCGCGGCATCATCGTCAAGGCGTGCATGGGCTCTACTCGGAGACAACGGAGAAATCCTCTGGTTGTAGGGGGGCGGAGTGGTGTGCCAGGTATGGCCCGCATGAGGGCGGAGGTGCTCGACTGCTCATCGGCGACCGTTGCGGTCTCTGAGGGCTCTCTTGCGTGCGGAGCGGAAATCGTCCTGCCACCACGCAGGGTTCTGGGTGACGTGGGCCCACGGCGCGGGGGTGGCGTAAGGGCCGATCGCGGTGAAGACGGCGCCTGCGTTTCCTACGCCGGTGGCGGTCAGGGCGTGCGCGAGATGGTTCAGGTCCGCGAGAGAGTGGGTGCGCGGGTCACGCCGCTGCCACTGCTGGCCGGCAGGTACCGGTCCCGGAGCAGGAGCGTTGAACCACCACTCAAGACCCCGGCGGGCGTAATGCGCCTTCTCCTCGGTGGCCCAGAAGGCGATCACACTGCTAGCCCGGCTGCGCGCGATGGAACGTCGGTAGGTTTCTACGAATCCGTACAGGGGCAGCAGTGTCACCGCGGCGCCTTCGGGTGCTGCGCTGGCCACCCACAGAGCGAAGTCCAGGTCGCCCGCCCCGCGGGACTGTAGGACCTGAAGGGCCCGGTGGTAGGCCTCCCGGTTGTACGGATCTCGGACGTGGACCCAGTTCAGCAGTGTCCACGGCCCTGGCGGCAGAAATCCGTCCCTGTGCACAAACCAGTTCATGCGGCTGTGCGGCACTGACTCATCGACGTCGGTCTGCGCCAAGGTGAGGAGGCAAACCCCCGGCACTGGATCCTCCGGCCGTGCGCTTGCCGCGGCTCTGCACGCCTGGTCTGCGACATAGGCCGCGCGGCGTAACTCCTCGCCGCGTACGCCGTCACGGAAGGCGTAGAGCGCCCGCTGTGTCAGTACTCGGGCCCACATCATCAGCGCGGTCACACTGCGGGGCTCTTCTTCCCGCCATGCTTCGATGGCGTGGCTCTTGGCGGCGCCCACGGCCAGGGCCTGGCTGCGCGACGTTCGCAACGCCCAGTTCGTTCCGGTGCTTCGAAGTAGTTGCTGCGCTGCGCGCCAGCGGTCCATTTGCAGGTCTTCCATGGCGAGACGCAGCTCATGGTCCCAGCCTGCAGAGTGGACGATCAGGTCCATGACATCGGCGGCCATCAGTGCACCTCCGAGTGGACAGATACGGATCCAGTCGCCTGCGGAACCGGGTTAAGTAAGCAAGACATGGGGGGTGGTGTCCTCAAAACGGGATGGGGGAGCCGTCGGGTCGCAGGAGGCTGAAGCCCTGGTTCTGGGGGAGCCGAGGCGGTTTCTGCGGCCCGACGGCCGATCAGGGGGATGGCGCGTAGCAGCGGGAGGTCAAGCAGTCATCGGCTTGATCAGTGCTTGGACGATCTTTCCGGCCCCGGTCGGGGCATAGGCCAGTTCGGCGCCGAGCTGGCGCGCGGTCCACAGCCCACGAGGTCTCACGCCCTTGGCCGGCTCCCACGTCACGGCTTCGGCGAAGTCGGGGAAGTCGGGTCGGGGGTCCTGCACGTGGATGGCCAGTTCGCCGGTCCGGAGGAGGTTCCACTGCATGGGGATCCGGGCGTACACGGGGACACGTGAGTGCTTGACCGCATTGGCCATCAGAACGCCCCCGATCACAGCCGCATCCTCGATATCCACGCAGACGCTTGCCAAGGTCAAGTGCACGCGTGTGTGGCTGCGCGCGTTCTCAGCTGCGTAGCGGTTGGCCAGAAAAGGCCAACTCGCCTTCCATACGGGCTCGTCGTGGATGAGCCCAGGGGTGACAGCGTCGTCTTCCCGCTCGCTGTCGGACGCATGATGCGGTTGAGGGCCGATCCTGAAGAGCCGCTCAGCGGGCGAAGTCATTGAGAAATCTCCAGCGGTCATGGTTGCTGCCCAGCAGGAATGGCGAGACGGCACCACGTGATCGCTCCGCCGTCGCTGAATCCCCACGCGCCCGCGTGCTCTTCCGCCAGGGAACTGACAAGGAACAGCCCGCGGCCTCGCTCTGATTCGCCATCGCTGTCGTGGACCATCGGAATGCCGGGCATCTCGTCGCGCACGTAGATGTGGAGGAAGTCATCACCCACCGTCATGGTGAAAGTGATCTTTGTTCCGCCGCTGTGGACGATGGCGTTGGTGACGAGCTCAGACACGATGATCGTGGCGTCATCAACCAGACCAGGCAGGCCGCAGTATCGCAGCCTGGCCGCAGTCACCCGGCGGACCATCCTCACGCGGCGAGCGTCGGCGTCGGCGATGCACTGTCTGGGGACGTGCGGGGAGACTCTGAAGGACAGCGCCGTCAGGTCCCGGGCCACGCGTGCACGCCCAGACTGCGGACGCTCGCCACAGACAAGGCTTGCTGGCGTGACGGGACCTGTTGTCACTGTTGGTGCGCTGGTCACCGCTGCCCCCAAGGCCGAGATCGTTCGCTCTAACTTGGTAGAGGTAATCGCACGATCACTGTCTGCCGGTACCGTGGGAGATAGGTGGGACCGTGAACACCGTGAACGCCATGGAGCTGTCGGGAGTTGAGTACATGGCCACGAGAAACCGCACGCCCAACCCTGCCCTGAATAGGCTGCTTGAACAGGCACGATGGACTCGCACGCAGATGGCGCAGCAAGTCAACCGGCTCGGCCCGCAGGCAGGATTGAAACTGACGTACGACCGGACGGCCGTAGCGCACTGGATCGCCGGTACACCGCCAAAACCGGAGGTCAGGCCCCTGATCCTTGAAGCCTTGTCCGCACGCTTAGGCCGACCGGTCACGCACGCGGAGGCCGGACTTTCGCCCGCTCTGGCCGACGGCGCCTCCCAACCGCTCGACACTGTGGAGGAGTTGATCGACTTAGGAAGGGCGGATATGGACCCATCCCGTCGCGGCCTGTTGGGTGCGACCCTGTTCTCTGCTGCACTCGCCGTACCTGCGTTCCAGTCCAGGGCGCGTGCCGCTAGCGACCCGGTCACCCCGGGCAAGGCGACCACGCGCATCGGCGCCTCCCAAGTCGCTTCGGTGCGCTCAATGACCGAGCGGATCGCGGACATCCTCGATGAGTTCGGCGCAGGCCACGCCCGCCCCATGGCGGCGGCGTTCCTCGTCAACACGGTCGGTCCGTGGCTGCGAGCGGAAGCGTCCGAGCCGGTGAAGACGGACATGCTTGCCGCGGCTTCCGACCTGACGTATCTCACTGGCTGGATGGCCATGTACGAGAAGGCTCACGGTCTGGGACAGACGTACTACGTCAAGGCGCTCAAGTTGGCCGACGAGGCAGGAGACCACGTCACCTACTGTCGGACCCTGCGCGGTATGTCGCTTCAGGCTGCGAACCTGGGCCACGGTCGAATGGCGCTGGAACTGGCGGACTCCGCGGCCGAGGCAGCACCGTCGGCCGGCCCTCGCCTGGTGGCGTTCCTACGCGGGCAACAGGCACACGCAGCATCCATGGTCGGAGACCGGCGCCAGGCCCACGCCCGCCTACTGGAGGCCGAGACCGCCCTGTCACAGGCCGACAACCGGCGCGACGCGATCGGCGGCTACGACCAGACCGCATATCTGTTCCACGTGTCCCACGTGCTGATGGAGGAGAAAGACCTCTTTGGCAGCGTCAAGGCCATGCAGCAGTCAATCCGCGTACAGCCGGCACAGGAGCGGCAAGGCCGCGTACACGCCTATGCGGTTCTGGCTCAGCGGCAACTGAAGCACGGGCACCTGGACGCCGCATGTGATTCGTGGGGACGCTTCCTCGACGAGTACGAACACGTCTCGTCCGTCCGCGGCGACGATCACTTCACCACGATGCACAGGGAGCTCACACCCCACGCCCGAGCGCGCTCAGTGAAGGAGCTCGCAGGCCGGGCGCGGGACGTGGCGGCGGCCAAGGCCTAGAAATGGGGGCGCCTCCGGAGGAGCTGTCGGCAGCCCCCGGAGGCGTCACCACCATAAGGCCATCCCGCTCTGCTTGGGCAAGAAGGGTTCAATTCGCTCTCCCGGCTTCCCGCCGAATCCGTGGCGGTTGGCTGCGCGGGCTTGTCTTACTTGGATAAGAACGCTGTCGCCAGCCGCAAACAGTGGGGGTCACGTCCCGCGACGTGCGGCGGGGTCGCGTTCGGCGACGTGTCGGGCGACCGAGTCGACGCCGAGGCGGGCGTACCGCTCCAGGGAGCGGACGGAGGCGTGGCAGCATCGGGGTGGAGGTGCCGTCCTCTGCGTCGTGTGTCAGGGCACTGTGCCGTAGCCGGGGAAGCGTCATCCGCCGCCTCGGTGAACTGTGCTCCGGAATCGGCCGACCCTTCACCAGCGGCACCACAGCCGTTGGGATACGACAAGCCATCGAAGAGTTCGGCTTGGACTCCGCTCCGCGGCATCTTGCGCTCTCGCCGGTGGAGGGATCAGCCTGCTTTGATCCCTGGCTATGACAACTCAACCCGAGACCATGCGGAACCACTGGTGGTGGCGGCCTGACTGGAGCGTGGGCCGCCGCTTCTACACCTGGCACCTGACGTTCGAGGGCCAGGACGATGTACACCGGCTCGCTGCCGAGTACCGGTCCGCACTCGCACCTCTCGGAGACATCCTCACCCCGATCCCCAATCAGTGGCTGCACCTGACCATGCAAGGCATCGGCTTCGTAGGCGAAACCAAAGAGCAGGACGTCCACGCCATCGTGGATGCAGCCCACCTGCGGCTGGCGGCCATCGAAGCCCTCGACCTCCAAATCGGACCGGAGGTGCTCGACCCGGAGGCAGTGCTCCTGCATGCCCACCCCGACGGCCTTGTCCGAGCCGTCCGGAACGCTATCCGGGGTGCCATCGGGGACGTTCTCGGTGAGGTCCCGGAGAAGGCCGAGGGCTTCACCCCGCACGTCTCCGTGGCCTACAGCGCCAAAGACGGCCCCGCAGAACCGATCGCGCAAGTCCTCGCCGGCCTCACTCTCGCTCCGGCACAAGCTCGCATTTCCAGCGCGGAGCTCATCGTGATCCACCGGGATAACCAGATGTACGAATGGGAACCCTTCGCGAAGGTCTCCCTCGGCTGACGGTCCTCTGCCAAGCGGGGTCTTGCCGCCAGTGGCCGTAAGACCCCGTGCCACCTCGCCCTGCCGTCGTACGTCCCGAGCAGAGTCCAGCTCAGCGCTGTGTGTCATCGGTCCCAATACCGCTTATCACAAGCCGCGAGAGCGTAGGGCGTCAGCTCGACCGGCGTGGCCGCCCCATATAAGGCCGAGCACCCCAACGCCCTGCCGTCCACGGTGCACAGCTTCCTCTCCGGCGTCCACGAATGGCAGTGGCGGTCCCAACTCACATGCACAGCCATCAAGGGAAGTACGTTTGCATGTCGTCGGCTGGAGGCGTCACGTCACCTGCCGCTGGCAGGCTCGGGAAGAGGTAATCCTCGAAAGCGTCCGTGGCAAAGAGGAACGCGATCAACAGGCCGGACATGAGCAGAGCGAGCAGGACCACAGGACCTCCCGGGGGGTGGTGGTCGGCCTGTGCAGCCGATGGCGCCGCTTCCAGGGTGAACCCGAATGGCGTAGTGCGCATGTCATGCGTGGTGGCGTAGCGGACCCCGGTGGTGACGTCGCGCGCAGCAGCCGAGCGGCAGGAGTGAGCGCGGGCGGCTCGTCGAGTCCACCCGCCACCGCCACTCAGTGTGATCGTTTGATTGCTGTCCGCAACGGGAAGATCAATGCCCGTCCGCGGCGAAACGCGCAGAGGAGATCGTCATGCCCGAAGCAAAAGGGCCGGCTTACGTCCAGATGCCTGTGTCCCAGCAGCCTGCGTCCAAGGCGGAGTCTGAAAAGGTGGGCAGGCTAATGCTTCAGTACAAGGACGGAGTTCCTGTTCTGACCGTCACCGGCGGGAACGTCTTCCCTACGGGTCTCGCGATCGTGGACGAGGCCGGCAACGGGGTAGGGCTGTACACGGCCAAGCGCGGCAAGAATGCCGTAGACAAAAAGAAGGCCCTCAGTTTCGCTCAGGAGTACGTGACCTCCGCAAAACTCCCGCCGTACACGCCGGTCGCGCGCATCCTGGAAGGTGGGGAAAACGAAGTCTTCGAGGACTTCTTCGACTGACCGCAGTGCGGCCCCCCAAGGCAACAGGGTTGGGCGCCAGGTGCCTCCCGTAGAGGCTGGGCGGTGCACACAGAGGCCCTCTCGTCGACTTTGGCGAGGGGTCCTCTTGCTCGTCCGGACGCTGTCCGGGTGCGTGTACGGACGGGGCGCTGTTGTCAGGGGGAGCGCGGTTGCATGTCGTCGGCTGGAGGTGTCACGTCACCTGCCGCTGGCAGGCGTGGGAAGAGGTAATCCTCGAAAGCGTCCGTGGCAAAGAGGAACGCGATCAACAGGCTGGGCATGAGCAGAGCGAGCAGGACCACAGGACCTCCCGGGGGGTGGTGGTCGGCCTGTGCAGCCGATGGTGCCGCTTCCAGGGTGAACCCGAATGGGGTAGTGCGCATGTCATGCGTGGTGGGCTACGGCCGAGGCCGGGCCGCCGGGCGCCTGTGCTCCCGCTCGGCAGCCCGAACACTCTCTTCCAGTGCTGCCAGCAGATCCAGCGCCGGGGCGGGCTCCGCTGGCTCGACGAGTTCACCGCCGGTGATCTTCGCGTCCACGAGCTGCTCAAGGGCGTGGGCGTACTCGTCGTGCACCTCGCCGACGTTGATGCCGGCGAGTTTCCGGATCAGCACCTCGGCCAGCTCGAGTTCCCGGTCAGTGACCGGTGTGGAGGGTGCGAGGTCTCCGGGGTCGCGTAGTTCGTCCTGCCACAGGAGAGTCTGGAGGATGAGAATGCCGTGGCGGGGGCGGAGCAGCGCCAGGCGTTCTCGGCTGCGCAGGGCGACCTTGGACACGGCGACGTTGCCGGTGCGGGCGAGTGCCTCGACGAGCAGGGTGTACGGGCGGTCGGCGCCCGGTCCGGGAGCGGCGTAGTAGGGCCGTCCGAAACTGATCGGGTCGATGTCCTCGAAGGGCACGAAGCCGAGCACGTTGACGGTCCGTTTTGTGGGCAAGGGCAGACGGGCTAGGTCCTCCTCCGTGAGCGGCACCATGCGCCCGTCTGGCAGGGCATAGCCCCTGCCGACTTGTTCGTAGGGGATCTCTCGGTTCTCGGCCTTGCAGATGCGGCGGTGCTCGACGCGACTGCCATCGGCGACATGGATTTCGTGAAGGCGCACGGGATGCTCCTCCGTGGCCGCGTACAGCCTGATCGGCAACATGACCAACCCGACCTGGATCATCCCGGACCACGTGACCTTCATGCATCCAGGGTCATCCGCCAGCAGGTGGCGCGCATCCCGGTCGCCGTGGCTGAGCAAGTGGGCTGGGTGTCCTGTGCCACTGAACATTGAGTACGTGACATTGAAGGTTGATTGGCGTCACCCTGTACCGGCTCCCTTAGGAGCCCCTGGTGTTCCGCCACCAATTCCGACGCACTCTGATGCCATTGGCTGGCGGTGTAGCGCAAGCTTCCTGGTGCCAGTCGCCGGTTGCCGGGTTCCAGGTGATCACCTGCCACTCGCCGTTGGAGCTTCCCTCACCCTCATCGGCATCGTCACGGCCCCGGGGAGCCGACGGGCGGGACGCCTCTGCAGGCATGCGCAACGCCACTTTGCTGGGGTGATGGATGAGAACGATGTCTTCATCGTCCGCGGGTTGACGTTGGACATGCCGGCTCAGCAGTTCGCGGACCTTTGCATAAGCGTCTTCGCCGGCCTTGGTACTGATGGCCTGCACAAACGGAACTAGCGCACTGCCGCCTAGGAAGCCCAGCAGCAAGTCCAACGTGACGCCGGCGGTCGCCTCCATGCCCACATACAGCCGAGTCTCGTCGGTCACACCCTGCTCGCTGAGCGGAATTCCCAGAACCAACCGCCTACGACCCTGCCGATCATCATCTTCGGCGTCAAGGACAAAGGCGAGGTCATCGCCTTCCAGTTCGCACTGCGCCGCTACTGCCTGGGCCAGCTCCTCGGGCAGGCACCCGTGTGACACTTCTGTCGCCCGGAATTGGCGGCCATCGAACCCTAAAACGAACAACTGTGGATACGTTCCCCCTGTCATGTCTGTAACGGTCCCGTATCGGCCGCACCCCGTCAGGCAGTTGCCGCCATCACCGCTCAAGTTCCGATGACGCTCACTCAGGTTTCGATGGCACGGGACACTGGTGTCCTGTGACAGCGAACCTTGATCGTGTGTCACCCAACTTTGAGTGGCACAGGTCACTGTCACGCTGCACGCGGAGCCCATGTCGCCAGCGTCCTCTGGGGGATCACGCCCGGTCGCCTGTGGGCCAGAGGGTGATGGCGGGGTGGGACCGTGCGGTCGGCGCTGCGCGGTCCCACCCCGTGTCTCACTCGGTCGTGGTCCAGGTGACGATGACGGCTCCGTTGTGGCCAGCGGTGCCGGAGGCTCCGGGCTGGCTGCGGTGGCCGTAGCCGCCCTCGTCGCCGGGCTTGCAGCTCAGGCCGCCGCCGAGGCTGGGCTTGTAGCAGCCGCCGTGGCCGCCCGCGCCACCCGCCCCGCCGTCCCCGCCGGCGCCGTAGGACTTGCCGTCGGAGATGACGGCGGCGCCGCCCTTGCCTCCCTGGCCGCCTGTCCCGGGGCTGCCGCCGCGGCCGCCGCTCACTGTGCCGTTCTCGATGCCTTTACCGCTCTTGCCGTCACTTCCCGCGCCGCCGGCCGTGCCAGCGGTGCCGTTGGCGCCGGCGCCGCCCGGGGTCGCCGTGTGAGGCAGAGAGCCGAGGAAGCCCCGCCTGCAGGTTCCGCCGGAGCCGGCCTTCCCGCCGTCGCCCTGGGCACCTGGTTCGCTCGCGCCGGCCCCTCCCGTACCCGGGGCACCCCCGGCGAACGTGCCGCCGTAGCCTCCGCCGCCGCCGGAACCTGCGCTGCCGGCCTGCCCGACTGCACCGCCGCCTCCACCGGGGGCACTGACATACGACTCGTTGAGGGGATTGACGGGCCCAAGGCGGACCCCACGGACGGTCGTGGCCCCCTTGGAGGCGCTGCCCTTCCGGCCTGCGTGGCCGGTCCATCCCCTGGTGCCGTCGGAGCCCCCGAAGGCATCACCGCCCGCACCCCCCGGATCGGTGTCGCCCCTGCCCGATCCACCCGCGCCCCCGGGGCCGCCTTCACCGACCTCGATGATCAGCCCGTCGCCCACCCAGAAGGTGCAGGTGACGAACTCTCCGGCACCGCCGCCTCCTCCTGCGCCGCCACCTGCCCCACCGCCACCGCCGCCGCCACCACCACCGGCGTTCGCGGCCAGGCCCCCACCGCCACCGCCGCCGCCGGTGCCGCCGGTGGAGCCCCCGCCGCCCCCACCGCCACCACCGCCAGCGCCCCAGAGCCAGACCGTGACCTCCCCGGACCCGACCCACGACCATCGGCCGGGCTTGTCGAACACCTTCTCGTGCACGACCTCGGCCGCATGGGCCGGCCCGGCCACACCAAGCGGCACCAGTGACCCGGTGACGGCCATGGCCACGGCGACGGCCCGAGCCGTCCGGCACCCAGGACGTACAGCGTTGAAACCGGCCGAAGTGAACGGCTTCACGGCCGCGGCCAGCACGGTGGCCGGCATGGAAAGGATCTTCATGCCGGGGCTAACGGCCTTCCCCGCAACCAGGGCACGCCGTCGCGAAGGCCAGTTCACCATCACGGCCAGCCAGGCCGCCATGCCCTCGGGGTCCGCGTCGGAAGGCGCGGAAACACACCGCACCGTTCACGGTGGCCCTCAGTCACCCGGGTGGGAGCCGGTAGGCAGGAGGCGCAGGGTGAGACCGGCAAGGAAGCCCTCGCGGACAGCGCCGACCTTCTCCGGGGACAGGCCCACCACGTCGAGGCTGGGGAACTGCACCCCCCTGGGCGACCTGAGAGGAATCCTCCAGCCCATTCCGGTCCAGCGCGGCCAGGGGCATGACCAATCGCAGCGACTGACGCGTACCGGTGCCGGGAGCCTGGTACTCGCGAACCGTCTCCATATAGGTGAGCTCCAGCGTGCCAGCGGTCGTACCGAGGAGGTCGCTCAGCAACGGCAGGCCGGTGTCGGACATGGCTCTTCGAGTCACTGAACTTCGTGATGATCATCGTGCCTTCGATAACGCGGGCTGATCTTGATCAAAGGAGACGACGGGAAGTGCGAGGGAGGCAATGGCCGGGATCCAATTCGGGTGCACTTCCGCCCTGAACACAACACCCCCGCAAGGCCACCAAGATCACCTTCCCCGACAGCCAGACGAACGGGTCGCTGACCAGGCGTGATCAAACTTCGGTGACACAAATCTGAGGATGATCAATATTCGGTGGCAACGCTCAAAGTTCGCTGTCACAGGACACAGGGGGCCGTGTAGCGCCTCCGGCTCTCCGCTCTTCTAGAATCGAACGCATGAACGATTCACCGTCTCGCCTGGACCTGCTGCTGTTTGTGTCATGGCGAACGGTGCCCGGGGCAAGCCAATCAGTGAGGACCAGGCGCGGAGGGCGCTGTACGAGCATGTCGAGGCCTGCCCGTTCTGCAATCCGGACACGGCGCTCCAGGTCATTCCGGAGTAGACCCTCCACCCGGGAGGGCCGAGTAGGCCAGCAGGCGCGCGGCCATTCATGGGCGGAGGCTGATCACGTGGAGTTCCCCGTGCAGGACGCGCTGGCTGAGCTGGTTCCCGTGCTGCCGGCCACGCCGGGCTGGTGGTACGAGATCAAGCTCGACGGCCACAGGACGGTCATGTGGCGTACGGCCGACGGCGTGCGTCTTCAGGCGCGCTCCGGACGGGATGTGACGGCGAACTGGATGGACATCGCGCTGCCCGGGATGGAGCTGCCGCCCGGCGTGGTCCTGGACGGTGAGGCCGTGGTCGTCGTGGACGAGCGGATCAGCTTCGAAGCGGCGCAGTCCCGGGCGGCGTCGGCGCCCGCGCGAGCGCGGCAGCTGGCGGAGAAGCATCCTGCCTTGTACGTAACTGGAGTACCCACGGGTTCCTGGCTGGTCATCACGGGGGGAACGAGGCCAAGTCAGCAGGTAGGAGACCCATGTTCGAGGCGTCCCTCAAGGGTGTGAGATTCCTCCAGTCACTCGCAGATTTCGCGAGTGCCCTTCGTAATCTGCTGGTTCATGGGGGAATTCGGAACCCGTTCCCTGGCATCGGGACGTGACGCGGTCGGTCTGGCAGAGGTCTTCTCTCTCCACACCTACCGGAGCCGTTCGGGCCAGGCTGATGAGCGGTCGTACTTCTTCGACACGCTCGCGGAGTACCAGTGGGCGCGGGACTCGGCCGGGCTGATGCCCGCGTCGATCGACCAGTTGGTCAAGCCGGTGATCGAGTTGTGCGAGCACTATGACGTCGTGCCGTGGCAACTCACGCCGACGGCGTTGGACCGGTACTTCGCCGGGCCGGGCAAGAGGGCCCGCCCGACAGTCCTCGCGAAGATCAACAAGATTGACGCGTACTTCGCGTTCCTGGAGCAGAGGTACGCCGGGGAGATCCATCGGCTGTACGGGGCGGTCGTTGAGTCGCCGGTCGACCCGTTCAACCGCCCTTGCCACCGAGGTGACTTCGGGCTGCGGGTGCCGCCCTCGCCGCGGGCGATGCGGGAGTTCTTCGCCGCCTGGCGCACCGTTTTGCCGCAGTCCCGCAAGGAAGCGGTGGCGTGCCGGGACTACGTGATGGCGAAGATCGCCTACCTGTCCGGGGTGCGGGCGGCGGAGTTGTGCGGTGTGGCGATGGGGGACGTGCACTGGGAGTCGGGGCGGTGGGGCCGCTTCGTGGTCCAGGGCAAGGGCGCCCGCGGGTCCGGGCCCCGGCCACGGGAGGCGTTCCTGTTCGAGCAGGGCCGTGAGCTGCTGTGGTGGTACGTGGAGGAGGTGCGGGGGATGTTCCGGGACGACCCGGAACATCCGGCGGCGCCGTTGTTTCCGTCCGAGCGGTTGCCGAAGCCGGTGGCGGCGCTGAACATGCCGATCGCGCCGACGGTCGTCCCGGCGACGTTCCGTCGGGCACTGAAGGCGGCGTCGCGGCTGTATCTGCCGGGGCCGGTGCCCGAGCTGTTCCCGCATCTGCTGCGGCACGCGTGCGCGACCCACAACTACGAGCGCGGGATGACGTTGTGGGAGGTACAACGAATGCTCGGACATACCTGGACGACTACGACGGTCAATTACCTGGCGACGGCCCAGGCCGATCCCGAGCAGGCGGACCGCTGGAGGTCGTCGGCGACGCGGGCCGGGCAGCGACTGGTCGCGGACAGGGGGAGCTTGCGGTGAAGTGGAATCTGCGCTGGGCAGCAGCCAAGCGCGACATCTGGCGGCCGGTCGATCTGCAGGCGGCGTTCGCGAAGGTGGGGTTCACACCGTCGCTGAGCAAGGTCGCCGCCCTGTGGGGCGGCACTCCGGTGACGGTGCGGCTGGACGATCTGGACAAGATCTGCGCGGCGTTGGAGTGCACGGTGGCCGACCTGATGGAATCCGAGCCGGTGGCTGCCGCGACAGGCCGGGAGGAACAGGAGCGGGCGGTCGGCGGCGAGTCGCGGCCAGTGCGTCCGGTGCCGCGCCGGGATGGTCCGCGCCGGCTGCGGCCACCGAACTGACGGTGGTGGGCACGGTCGTGGTGCGGCAGTGCGCACGGTGTCTGGACTGGGGCGTGCCCCGTCTGCGCGAGGGGCTGTGCTGGAGCTGCTCCAACTGGCTCAAGCACCGTCCGACGCGGGCGAGTTGTGCGCGGTGCCGCCGGATCGGGCACGTGGACGGCGACGGGTTGTGCCGCCCATGCGTGATCGCGACCGGCGAGGACATCCAGTCCGGCGACAACGCCGCCTTCCCGGGCGGGGCCCAGCTGCACCTGTAGGTGCTGGGACTGGGACGGCAGGGCGCACGAAACCTACCGCGCCCGCGCGGCGGAACCGCTCCCTACTGGGGGCCGCACGAGGTGAAACGCCTCGTCGATGACCCACGGATCTGTCCCAGGGTGACGGTCGGGCAGCAGACACTGTTTCCGGTCCGGCGGCGCATCGAGCGCGCCCATGCCCGGCAGATCAGCGCCCGGACATGGCCCGAGGAGGCGGCCCTGTACCCGCTCGCCGAACAGCGGGCGGCGAGCGCGGGCCTGACGCCGACGTGGCCGCAGATGGTGATGCGGTTGATCCGCTGCGCGCTGGCGATCCGGGACGCCGAGGGCGAGGCCCTGGTCGCGCAGGAGATGCTTGACCAGGTGCGGTTGCCCCTGAAGGCGGCCGCAGCAGAGATCCTCGCCCAGGCCGGGATGCTGCGGCCCCGCACGGCCCAGCCGCCCGCGCTGTGGCCGGTGGGGGCGTGCTGCCCTTGCCTCCGTGCTTGGGTGCGTCCTTGCCGCTCTTCGTGGGGGCGGCCGGTGCCGCCGTCTCCCCTTCACCGGAGGTCTGCGCAGGCGAGGAGGGAGCCGAAGAGGTGGCGGAGGGCGGGGAAGCCGCGTCGCGCGATGTCGCCGCGGACCGGGAGGCGTCGGGCGGCGGCGTGGACGCGTCCGCGGTCGCGGACGGCTCGGCCTGAGGCCCCCCTGTGTCGAGCCGGTGTCGGGCGCGAACCAGGCCATGCCGGCGAGGAGTGCCACGGCGAAGAGGGTGATGCCGCCCAGCAGCGCCGCCGCGCGGAAACGCCGTACGAGGGTGAGACCTGATCTGTGCGGGCCGCGGGAGCGAGGCTGCCGCCGGCGTCAGTGCCGTGACCAGGCCGTCGGTCAGGCCCGGATGCCCGGTCGGCCACCGCTGTCGTAAATCGCGACGCATGCTGGAGATGACGGCGCCCGGTTCCGGGATGCGCGAGCGAAGCGTGGGACGGGGTGGACGGATGTCCAAGCTGACCCCCCACTCATGGGCGATCGCCGTCCACCGGGACCTGGCATTCACATGATGTGCAACGCAGGTGGTGAGGCATTCATGGCGACGCTTGAGATCCATGGTCTGCGCTGCTCGGTGCAGACCGATGCCGGTCCGCGCGAAATCCTGCGCGGGGTCGACCTGACCGTGCGGCAGGGCGAGACGCACGCGATCATGGGGCCCAACGGCTCCGGCAAGACCACCCTCGCCTACGCACTCGCCGGCCACCCGAAATACCAGGTCACCGCGGGCACCGTCACTCTGGACGGCGAGGACGTGCTGGCCATGAAGGTCGACCAGCGGGCGCGGGCCGGGATGTTCTTGGCCATGCAGTATCCGGTTGAGGTGCCGGGCGTGTCGGTGTCGAACTTCCTGCGCTCGGCCGCCACCGCCGTACGCGGCGAGGCCCCGAGGCTGCGGACCTGGATGCGGGAGATCCGGGCGGCGATGGAGCGGCTCCAGATCGACCCCTCCTTCGCCGAGCGCAACGTGAACGAGGGCTTCTCCGGCGGTGAGAAGAAGCGCCACGAGATCCTTCAACTCGAACTGCTCCAGCCGAAGATCGCGATCCTGGACGAGACCGACTCCGGCCTGGACATCGACGCCCTGCGCATCGTCTCCGAGGGGGTCAACCGGGTCCGGGCCACCGGCCAGGTGGCTACTCTTCTGATCACCCATTACACGCGCATCCTGCGCTACGTCGCCCCCGACTACGTCCACGTCTTCGCCGACGGACGGATCGTCGAATCCGGCGGACCCGAGCTCGCCGAGAGGCTCGAGGAGGAGGGCTATGAGACGCACGTGAAGGGTGTGGTCGGCGGTTGACATCCGGCCGGGAGCCTTCCTCAGCTGCTTCACCATGCGGCGGCTGCCCACGGTTCGGCCTGAGAACCTGGGGATGGTGGGCCACCGGCCCTCTCGTGGGTGTACCTGGCGGCGAGATGCGGGCGGGATCGTTTCGGGGCACGGTGGGAGGGGGCCGGTTACCGGCCGGTTCTTTTCCTTGCACCGCACTAGCCGAAGGAAACGTGATGGCCGTCGCAACAGACATGCTCGTTCCGGCGCTGCGCGAGGTCCGCGAGGCCGAAGCCGCGCTTGCCGACCGGTTCAAAGCCCACCTCTCAGTCACGCCCGCCGGAGAGCACCGGGAGGTTTTGGAACGCCGCGTCGGTGACGCCCGGGGTCACGTGTACCGCATCGACGAACGTCTGGGTACCTTGAAGCCCCGCGGGCTGGTGCAGACCGTTCTCGAGAATGCCTTCCACATCACCAGGCAAGCTGTCCAACTGCCCTTCGAAGCAGCGATGTCCGTCCCGGGCGCCGTGTTGCGGGGCCAGGGGAAGGCGACCGAGGAGCAGCTGCTGAAGAACGTCGAGGACGAGTATGCGGTCACCGCGTTCGCCGTGGCCGTCTGCCGGGCCGCCGAGCGCATCGCCCAGGAGGCCCAGGACGCCGCCAGCACGGAGTTGCTCGGCTCCGTCCGCCATGACGGCGAGGAGGTACTGGAAGAACTCGGCAGCAGCCTTGAGCAGCACGCCGAGGCAGCAGTGGTGGCCGCCGAGACCACTGGCGGCGTGGGCGCCACCGGCGCCGCCCAGGCGGTCCACGACTGGAGCAGCTGGCTGCGGGAAACAGCCGAGCGCATGCCTGGCGTGGACCGGCTCCAGGGCGTACCGGAGGGAGCCCTCATCACGGAGGGTGAGTTGCCGATCCCCGATTACCGCAGTCTCGGCACCAGGTCGATCCTCGACCAGCTCCCGTACCTGTCCCAAAGGGATCTGGCCACGGTGGGCGCCTATGAGCGATCCCATGCGGCGCGCCCCGCGGTCCTGAGCAGGATCGCGGACCTGCTGGGCCCCGAGCCCTGGCCCGGCTACGACAGCATGAATACCGGCGAGATCCGTAAGCGGCTCGGCGATGCCGAAGACAGTCTCAACCGGCGGGTGCTGGAGTACGAGCGCCGCCATCAGGCACGCTCCACTGTCCTCGCGGCCGCCGAACGAGTCCACATCTGAGCGGGCACGTCCCTTTCAGGGCTGCCTCATGCCCCCGGGCTCACGCGGACGACCGCGTGCCCCGGGTGTGTCGGTGCTGGTAGGTCCACAGCTGGTCGACGAGGGTGAAGCCGAAGGACTCGAAGAGCCGGGAGGCGGCCTGGCTGTCAGGGGTGGGGTGCGGGCCGTCGTCGACGACGACGAGAGCGACCTCGGTGGCACCTTGCTCGGCCAGCAGGGCCAGGGCCTGGGCGAGCAGCTTGTGGCCCAGGCCACAGCGACGGCGTGTGGACAGGGTCTCGATCCAGTACACCGTCGCGGTGCGGTCGGCTCCTACGCTGACCACGGCTTCTGCGACCGGCTCGGCGGCTTCACGGATGATCAGCCGGTGTCCCGGAGGGAAGTCGCAGGGGAAGACGTCGGCGACCAGCTTGGCCGGCGGGGGCTCGGCGGGTAGCACGCGGTGCAGGTAGCTGCCACAGCGGCGGCCGGTGAAGCCGCTCTGCAACAGGGCGTCGTGGGTGGCGCCGCGGCGGGTGCGGGGCAGGCCGCCCGGCCCGAGGGGGCCCGGCGAGGCGCCGACGAATGCCTCGATCCGCGGGCAGTGGGCGAGGGCGGCGAGCGCGTGGCTGATCAGGGCACGCAGCGCAGGTGGGTCCTCGCGGGCGTACACCCAGCAGACCAGACCAGTGCGCACATCGTGCCAGGACAGGTAGCCGAGGATGCCGCAGGGGCAGTCCTGGGCATCGGCCAGAACGCTGATCCGCGGCCGTGCCGGTACCGCCCAGGCGGCGAGGGGGACAAGACCGCGCTGCACTGCGGCCAGCTTCTCCGCGGTGCAGCGGGGCTGTGCCGGCAGCCGGTCGGCGTCGATCAGTTCTCGCACGCCAGGTTCGTCTTCGGGCCGGTACGGGCGTACCGTCGGCCCGCTCTCGGGGTTGGGCGAATAGGCCATCCTGTCCGTCCGCACATGCTGACGTTCATACCGGCTATCTACCAGGGTCCACCGTTTCCCCCCTGCTGTCACGGGCAATCCTGGCTGCGCCGTGGCGGACCGGCCCGCCACGCTGCGGGGAGTCGCCTTGCGGGCGGCACGCGGCGGAAGTGGTCTGCTGGGCTGCGGTCAGCAGCGAGCGCACCTGGTCGATGACCGGCTGGTGAAGGGGGAGCGTCAGATGGCCGACGCCGGGCACGAGCACGTTGCGGGCCTTGAGGTCGGGATGGTCGATGAGGCCGCTGGTGGCGGGTATGACGGCCTCGTCCAGGTCGCTGTAGAAGGCCACGAACCGGGCGCGGCATCCAGCCGCCGGTTCGGCGAGTTCGGTCAGCAGCCCGCTTCCCG
This sequence comes from Streptomyces sp. NPDC058086, assembly GCF_042885015.1. NCBI lineage: Bacteria > Bacillati > Actinomycetota > Actinomycetes > Kitasatosporales > Streptomycetaceae > Streptomyces > Streptomyces sp. NPDC058086. Next base: position 69,793 of record NZ_JBHVST010000028.1, read on the forward strand.
GCCGTAGCTGGCGCAGGAGCGGATGGGCCGGGGCCAGCAGGGCCGTCGCGGTCCCGCCGTGCGGCGTCGCCAGCGTGATCACCAGCGGCACGTACGCGTCCCCACCGAGACGCTGCACGTAGTAGCGGGCGATCAGTCCGCCCAGGCTGTACCCGATCAACACCACGATCCGCGCTTCTGAGCGGCCACACGCCAGCTCCACCTGGTCGCCCAGCACCCTGGCCGCCGCGCGGATGTCGGGGCTGAACGCGTTGTAGCCGACCACGGTGATGGGGCCCACGCCGCAGTCGCCCAGCCTCCGTCGCAACGGCGAGACGACCGACGCCCCGTCGGACAGCCCGCGCACCAACAGCACCGGGATGGCCGCATTCGGCGGCGGCGGTTCGTCCCGGCCCGCATGCCGCCCGGGCAAGGCGCGACCCAGGCGCCCGGTCAGCTGCCCGACGCCCCCGGCAGCGATGTCGAGCGGGAGCTGCACCAGGCGCATGGCAACCCAGCCCGCCTCGACACCCACGCCGCGCACCGGTGACAGCCCTGGCACCGACAGATGCGGCCCGAAAGGAATGCCCGTAACCATTGGCCCTACCTACATGCGTTCCTATTCACATCGTATGTGGGCAAAACTGTATGTTCCAGCATGGACAACATTGAATGTTCCAGCCCGATTCCCCCACCACCGCAGTGGTTCCCTGTGGTTCGCGCCCCATGCTCCCGCCCGATGTGTCCGGTCGGTGCCGGGGCCGGCGCAGGCCGGCGTGGCCGGCGGCTCACGGACTTCGGGGGCTCCGGCGAGACCGGTCGATGTCGTGAGCGGTGAGGATGCCGCCGAGGTGGCCGCCGTCCATGACCAGGATGGGCAGGCCACCCCCGATGCCGAGGCGCTCCAGGACGGAGTTCAGCAGCTCGTCCGGCGCGGCGAGCGTGCACTGCGACACCGGGGTCGCCACATCCCGTACACGCAGCGACTCCCGCTGCCCGGACGGCACGGCGGCCAGTCGGCGCATCCGTACGACACCGCTGGGGTGGCCCTCGAAGTCCAGCAGCGGCAGCACCGAATGCCCCGCCCGGGCGGCCACCTCGGACAGGAAGCGGTCCACGGTCAGCCAGTCGGGACCGGCGACCACCGGACTGCTCATCGCCTCCGCCACCCGTACCCCCCGCAGGGCCATGAACAGCTCGGCCCACCGACGTTCGGCCGCGGCAGTGCCCGCCACGAACAGACCGATGACCATCAGCCACAATCCGCCCGCCATCCCCTTCACGAACGCCAGCCAGCCCACCGCGGCAAGCGCCATGCCGACGATCTGCCCGCTGCGCCCGGCCGCCCGCTGGGCCCGTTCGCGGTCCCCCGTACGCCACCACAGCAGGGCCTGCAGCACCCGGCCCCCGTCCAGGGGCGCGGCGGGCAGCAGGTTGAAGACGCCCAACAGCAGGTTCACGCCACCCAGCCAGCCCAGCACGGCAACCGGAACCCGCCAGCCCAGCGACGCCTCCACCCCGGCCGCCACGCCCACCCCGATCCCGCCGAGCAGCAGGCTGGCGAACGGCCCGCTGACGGCAACCGCGCATGCCGCCCCTGCCGTCGCCGGCCGGTCCATCCGGGTCAGTCCACCCAGCGCCCACAGCGTCACGTCCCGCACGGGTATCCCGGCCCTGCGGCCCGTCAGCGCATGCGCCATCTCATGCACCACCAAGCTCATCAGCAACAGCAGCGCGCCGACGACTCCGGCGGCCGCGTACACCACCGGCGCCTGGCCCGGCGCAAACCCGGGCATGGTCCGGCGGGCGAGGCCGTACGCGAAGAGGAGCATGATCAGCGGCACACTCCAGTGCGCCCGCAACACCACGCCCCGCACACTCCCGATCCGGAACGAACCCTTCATCGCCATCACCGCCGACCGGACACGTCGCGCGGCCACCGAACCGGCGAACCGCCCCCTTCATATGGTCCGCCACCGGCCCCCACGACCGGAAATGTCCGATGACACCCGGCCGCTAGGCCGACGCGGCCCGGGAACGGGCCAGGAGTCCTCGGCGGCGCCGCGATCGCCGCGCAGGCAGAAGTGGTGCTTCGGACCTACGGTGGCAGAGAAGTGGTGGTAGGCGGTGTTGCTGAGGAGGCGGCGATGGAAGAGCACTTCGTCTGGATCACGACGCGTCGTCTTCGGCCCGGCACCTTGGAGGACTTCGAGAGGGCATGGCGCCCCGCCCCCTACCCGCAGGGGCTGCGACGCGCCTTCGCGTACTGGTCCGAGGACGGGCAGGAGATCACCGGGGTGTCGTTCTGGGACTCCAAGGAAGCATGCGACACCTGGCGGGCCTCCGAGCCGGAGGCCCAGCGGCGTGCGGCCATGACCCCGTATGTCGTCGAGGAGCGGGAAGACTTCTACCGCGGCCGTGAACTCACGATCCCCCAGCCGTAGCCATGGGCGAGGGCCGCTGCGGTCCTGATGCCCGTCCACTCACACGGCGGCCGCATGGGCGACGCGGACGCCCATCGTCACCGCGGCCACTCCTCCGGTCGCCGAACCCGCCCCGCACCGAAGTTGCACGGTAGCGCCCCAACCGTGGCACGCGGACTCATGATCACTGGGACTGCGACTCACGACACCCTCGGCCGTAATGGCCCGCTCGGCGGACAGTCGGTCGCCCCATTCATTACCTTTACGCCCAGAACATATCTATCTGCCCGTCTCGGTCGCCTGCCAGGCCGCCGGGACGACGTACTTGCGGAAGGGACGCGCATGCTGCCCATCGGTTCGCTAGAGAACCTGCTGAGCGCCATCGGCGAGCAGGCCACCCGCAGTCTGCTCGCCATCGCCCCGTACGGTGGCGCAGACCACGCCCGGCGCAATGCCACGCAGGCTGCCGCTGCGGCCAGCGCGGAGCGACACGAGCGCGACGCCGTGTCCGCCTGCTGGCCAAACGTGACCTCGCCAGAGCGCAGCATCCCTGACCGCCGCGGCCAGGCTTGCGCCACCCACGCACGACCCTGATGCCTGCGGTGGCCCGACTCTGGCGCCGTCAGCCCTCACCGGGGTGGACCGCGGGGATGGGCATGCGGAGCCGGATTGCGCTCTCCTCAAGCGCCGCATTTTCCCCGGCCGGTTGGCAGGCTTCACGGAAAGCGCCGAAGACCCTTGGTTCTCCCCTGGCAACCGGCTCCACTGCGGCGTCATCCCAGCCCACCGACGAGGACACCGCGCAGGAATGTGGACACGCCGACCAGGCCGCCTCGACGGCCCGGCCGCACCCGTCCCGTAGCCTCGGCGCCGTGGCACTGACAGACGGAACCTACCGGCTCGGGCCCTCGACCGCCCGCCTGCTGATCAAGACAGGCCGTGCCGGGCTGGGCCGCAGAGCGGGGCACGACCTCACGATTGAGGCCGTCCGATGGTCCGGGGACGCGGTGTTGGTCGTCGGCGACCCGGACAGGTCGTCAGTGAGTGTGACGGTCGAGACAGGCTCGTTGGAGGTGCGGGAGGGAACGGGTGGGCTGAAGGCGCTCACCGATGCCGACCGGGCCCAGATCAAACGGACGCTGGCGGACAAGGCGCTGCTGCACGCCGCGGAACACCCCACGATCACCTTCCGTTCCACTCGCGTCACGGGAACTCCGCAGTCCTTCGAGATCACCGGGGACCTCACCATCAAGGGCCGGACCCGCCCGGTGACGGTGCACGGGAAGCGGAACGGGGACGGGCTGTTGCGCGGCTGGGCGATCGTCACGCAGTCCACCTGGGGAATCAAGCCATACACCGCATTCCTGGGAGCGCTGCGGCTGGCCGACGAGGTCCGAATGGAGTTCGAGGTGGCCCGGCTCGAACCGGCAGACGGGCCTCGGTAGCCGCCCGATGGCAGGACGAGGGTGCCGTAGCTGATCTGCAGAGCAGCGGCTGTCGTCGTGCCGGACGTGCCGATATCGTATGCGGTGGTCAGGTCGTTCGCCATGAGGTCCGAGCAGGCGGATCAGATCGGCGTCGGTCACCCGGTGACCACCCGGGACAGGGCTCGCGCGCTCACCGCGTTCGGGCTCAGGTGCATCGTGCCGCTCAGCGGCTGGTCGGCGACCACCACGAAGCGGACGTGCGGGACCAGTCCGGCAGCGAGGCGGGCGGCTACGGCGGAGCGTGCCGCGGTGCCGGTGGTGACGACCGTGGAGCAGCGTAGCTGGACCAGGGTGTTCACGTAGGCAACGGAGTTCGCTCCTGCGGGCAGACGGTAGCGCTGCACGACGACATTCGCGTCGCTCACCCTGGCCACTTTCTGCAGCGCCGCCCACGTGCCCGTCGCGCCCGCGTCCGTGGACGTCAGGAGGCAGACCCGAGTGGCGGTGTCCACGTGTGAGACCGGGGCCGGCGCCGTCCGACCGCCGTCCGCGCCCGAGTGGAGGAGCAGGGCTACAGTGCCGGTCGCAGCCAGTACCGCCACTGCTCCCGCGCCGACCACGGTCCACCGCCGCCTGCGAGGGAGATGGAGGGCCCGATCAGAAACCTTCAAGATCGCCGCCCTCGTCGAGCAGACGCCGCTCTTCCTCGCGCCATGATTCGAACGTGGCCGGAAGCTCCAGTTCGGCACCCAGCGGCGGGTGGATGTCTCCCCGCACCAGGCGGAGCAGGAACTCTGCCATTCCCATGTCGTACTCGTGGTCCCGACGGCGGTCTCTGGGCCGGAAGACCACTCGCCACTCGTCGGGCTCACCGGCACACCGCCATAGGAAGTCGTCACCAGCTTCGTTCGACGCCCAGGTCAACGTCCCGTGCACCGGCGGCCACTGAGCGCGGAAGAGCAGGTGGTCCACGAATGGATAGCCGTCGAAGGAGGGCGTGGAGATGCCGATCGAGTCGCTGATGGCACCCAGCCCGTACACCGCGACGAAGTCACGGTAGTCAGCCGGGAACTTCCATCCCGTATCAGCGTGCAGCGCATCCCAGTCGACCGTGTCGCCGCCATCCGGGGGCGGCAGCATAACGCGGCCCAGCTCTTCCACAGCCCAGTGCATGGTGTCCTCGTACCGTTCGGATCCGTTGGTCATGAGGTGGGGACGTCCCTGCCTGTGCGCGTGTCCACCACCGTGCCCAGGTTGCGCCAGCCCCGCGGCGTGTTCATCAGGTTGGGCACGCTGCGTGTCGTGGTTCCCACCAGGCTGCCGTCCCGGTCCCAGGTTGTGGCCGTCATCTCGTACGCCTGCGGCGTGACGCGGTTGCCCAGGTATGTGGGGTGTACGGAGTACAGGACCGTCTCACCCTTCTCCACTTGGGCCTGCACCTGGTTCTCGAATTGAACCATGTTGTCCATGGCTCCCAGGCCACCCCGCTCCGGGAAGGCGTTGGCGTCGCGGCCGCAGGTCGACAGGTTCCTCAAGTCGGTTCCGGAGCCGGAGAGCTGGCTGCCGAGGAGGTGGCAGTTGTTCACCGATACCTTGGGCACGGCGCCGAGGTGCCGGGCGTACCGCTGGGCCCAGGCGTATCCGGGCGGCCGAATGTCCTTGGTCGTGGCTGATCCCGAATGGTCGTCCAGATACTGATTGGTCAGACACGCCGTAACGCCTTGGGACCGGTCGCCGTGCGCCTCATCAGTGCCCTGATAGTCGACCCACCCGTCACCGTTCGCCGCGCAGGTCGACGACTCATCGTCTCGGGGAGCACAGGCGCCGGTGACCATACAGACTGCGGCCGTTGTCAGTCCGGCGGCGATGGCCGAGGCGGCGTTGCGGACCGAGTTGCCGATGTTGATCCCGACGGTCGGGGGTTCGGCGGCCGCCGAGATCGAGTGGACGGTGAGGGTGCCCTTGCCAATCGAGGCGGTGATCTTGATGGCGTTGGCGCGGATCGCGGCACGCCTGGCTGCTGCCGCGGCAGCGGCTGCGGCAGCGGCCTTGGCAGCCGCGGCGGCAGCGTCCGCGGCGCTGATGCCACCTCCCCCGCCGCAGGAGTAGCAGTAGCCGCTTCCTCCACCGCCGCCCCCTCCACCGCCGCCGGACGACCGGCCGCCGCTGCTGGAGTTGGTCCTGCCGTAGCGCTGCTGGCAGGACATCGACCAGACCTCGGCGCACATCCCGTAGCTGCTGGTCGCGGCGCTCGAGTGGCTTGCGGCGGAGGAGTGGCTGTGGGACGAGGAACTGGACGAGCTCCAGGAAGACAATGAGCTCAAGCCGTCGGAAATGCTCTGGGACAGAGCAGAGCAGTACTTGACGCAGGTGCCGATCAGGGCCGTGCCGAGGAGGTAGGCCCCGTAACCCTCACCGATACACAGGTCCTCCAAGCAGTGCCCGCTCGGGTCCGTCCCTGTGAGCGGCGCGTCATTCGCATACGCGTAGTCGTTGGCGTTGACGCTTTGGCCGACTGCCGGGTTGTCGACTGTGTCGGCGGAGTTGAAGCTCCCGGTGCCGGGGCTGTACCAGCGGGCGTGCATGTTGACGTTGCCGGTGGCCGAGTCGGTGAACTCGCCCTGGTAACCGACCGTTCCGGTGAGCGTGGAAGCGGTGGTGGTGCCCCAGGAGTCGTAGCTCGCGGAGCCGGCCAGTGTCGTTGCGTTCGCGGTGAACTGGCCGATGAGGTCGCCGTGCAGGTCGCTCAAGGCGAGGGTGGCTCCGGCCGCCGCCGAGGATTCGCCGGTCAGCGCGCCGGAGGGATCATGGCTGTAGGTGGTGGTGCCGTCAGAGGCGACGAGGTTGTCCGTGCCGGAGTAGGTGAGGGTCGTCGAGCCAGCCGTGATGGCGCGGCCCAGCGCGTCGTAGGTGTAGGACGTGGAGCCGGCGGTGATCTGCTGGCCGTAGGAGTCGAAGGTGTAGGCCGTCGCGTCCTTGGCGGCGAGGGTGCCGCGGGCCGTGTAGCTGTAGCTGTGGGTGCCGTCGGAGGTCAGCTGGTCGCGGGCGTTGTAGGTGTACGTCGTCGAGCCGGCTGTGAGGCGGTTGCCGTCGCTGTCGTAGGTGTAGCCGGTGGTGGTGGAGCCGGCGGTCCAGGACGTGAGGCGGTTGGCGTAGTCGTAGGCGTAGGTGTTCGCCGAGGCGCCTTGCACGCCGGTCGTGGTCTTGGAGGTCAGGTTGTTGTTCTTGTCGTAGTCGTAGGCGACCTTGGCGACCGTGCCGCCGGATGTGGTGGCCAGAGTGTCGGAGGTCAGGCGGTGCAGGGAGTCGTAGCCGAAGTTGCGCACGTCGCCCGAGCTGCCGTACGTGACCGACTTGGGCTGGGACAGTGCGTTGTACTGGGAGGTCAGCGTGATGCCGGTCGCCGCGTCGGTGTCGGTTTTCAGCCGTCCGTCGGTGTCGTAGGTGTAGCTGCTGGTGCCGGAGGCGTCGGTGCGGGTGAGCGGGGACTCGTCTGCGTTGTAGGTGAAGGACGAGCTGCCCGCCTGGCCGGAGGTGGTGAGGATGTCCCCGAGGGCGTTGGTGTCGTAGTACTCCGAGGTGTCGCCGACCGCGGAGGCCACCAGGTGACCATTGAGCGAGTAGGTGAAGTGGTGATCGGCGGTGGTGGCATCGGCACCCGTGCCGGTCTGCGCGGTCAGGTCGTCGAGGGCGTCGTAGGTGTTGGTGAGGGTGACGCCTCCGGGGTCGGTCTGCGTGACGAGCCGGCCGCGTTCGTCGTAGGCGTAGGTGGTGGTCCGGTCCGCCGCGCTGGTATAGCCGGTGACGGCCGGGACCTCCTTGCTCGCTGGCAGGCCGAGCGAGTTGTAGGTGGAGTACGTGGTGTCGCCGTTGCCGTCGGTGTACGCGGTCTGATGCCCGGAGGCGTCGTAGCCGAACTTCGTGGTGATGGAGACGGTGTCGCTGACCGGTTCGGTCTGCTGGGTCACCTCGCCCAGGGCGTCGTAGTCGTAGCTCGTGGTGTGCTGGCGGGCGTCGGTGACGGTCTTCAGGTACCCGTTGTCGGTGTACGTCGCCGACGTCGAGGACAGCACGGCTCCGGCGGTGTCCAGGTTCGCGGTGGCGGTCCTGCGGCCGGCCGCGTCGTAGGTGGCCGTCTGGGCGGTCTGGTCCGGCAGGACGGTCTTGATGACGTCGTCGCGCAGGTCGTAGGTGTAGGTCGTGGTGTCGCCGGTGGTGTCGGAGACGGTGTGGGTGCGGCCCAGTCCGTCGTAGGCATAACTGGCAGTGACGCCGCTGATGGAGGCCGTGCTCGCGACCCGGCCCGCGGTGTCGTAGGCGGTGTCGGTCTCCTGCTTCGTCTGGGCGCTGGTGGAGGTGTACACGTACGCCCAGGTGCTGCTGTCGCGGCCCAGGTCGTCGTAGGTGTGGTGAGTGACGGCGCCGTAGGGCGAGGTCTCGGTCAGGCGGTTGCCGGCCAGGTCGTAGGCGTAGGTGAAGGTGCCGCGCGTGTCGGTCCCGTTGATCGATATGGCCGGGTCGGTCTGCTGGACCAGGTCGCCCAACTGGTCGTAGGTGTTGTCGGTTTCGCCCTTGGCGTCGGTCTCGCTGAGGACGTCGCCCGCTGCGTCGTAGGTCCAGGCGGTGGTCGCCAACGTGCCGTTGTACGAGGGCAGCGTGGTGCCGGTCCTGCGGCCGTCGCGGTCGAAGGCGGTGGCAATGATGTGGCCGCCTGCGTCCTCGGCCTCGGTGCGGTCGCCGAAGGTGTCGTACCCGTTGAACGTGGTCGGGTAGACGGTGGTGGTATTGCCGGTGCCGGGTGTGGTGATGGTGATCGCCGGGCTCGTGGTGGTGGTCAGGCGGCCGGCCTCGTCGTTGGCGTAGTTGGTGACGTGGCTCTGGGCGTCGGTGGCGGTGAGCTTCAGGCCGCGTTTGTCGTAGGTCGCCTTGCTGGTGAGGGTGAGGGAGCTGGAGACGTACTGGGCGGCGGACTTCACGTCGCCGGCGGGGTCGTAGGTGTACGTCCACTTCTGGGCGGGGTCGCCCGCCGCGTCGGTCTGCGTCGAGGTCAGGACGCGGGAGTCGTCGTCGAAGGTGTACGTCGTGGTCCGGGCCACGGTGTTCGGGTCTTCGGTACTCGCCGTGGTGCGGTCGGCGGCGTCGACCGTGTACGTCGTGGTGAGGGTGCCGTTCGCCGTGGTCTTCGCGGTGAGGTTGCCCGCGTCGTCGTAGGCGTCCTGCTCGTTGACCGAGGTCGTCCCGGACGAGCCGGTGCTGGTGATCTGCTTGGTCAGGCCGTTGTCGTAGTAGCCGTACGTGATGGTGACGCCGATGCCGTCGGTGATCGTGTACAGGCGGCCGCCCGGGTCGTATGCCCGCTTCTCCCGTAGCTGCGGGGCAGCCGTCTGTGCGGTGGCCGAGGAGCCCGTGTAGTTGGTGAGGGTGGTGTTCAACACGTTGCCGTTAGCGTCATGGGTGAAGGCGTAGACCTGGCCGTCGGCGTCGGTCTCGGTCGCCTTGTTGCCATAGCTGTCGTACTCGTAGCGCGTGATGTGCTGCTCGGGGTCGGTGACCGTCTTTGGCTCACCGAAGTCGTTGTATGTGCTGGAGGTCGTGCGGGCGGTGTCCCCACCGGTGGTGTCGGAGACCGTGCTGGAAAGGGGTTTGCCGTCGGGGTCGTAGGTCTTGGTCGTCAGGGCCGTGTGCACGACGGCCTGGTTGACAGCGTTCGTCGTGCCCGGGTCGAGTTCGGTCAGGAGTCGGCCCAGCGGGTCGTAGGTGTAGCGGGTGACCAGGCCCGCCGGGTAGGTGTCGGAGATCTCGGTCTTCGTCAGCACCCTGCCGAGCTGGTCGTAGGTATAGCGGGTGACCAGGCCGAGGGGTGAGGTCGCCTGGGCGAGGTCACCGTTGGCGTAGTAGAGGTACGAGGTGCTCGCGCCGCCGGACGTGGTCGTGGACGCCAGCAGGCCGGCCGGGGCGGTGGTGCCGGAGACGTAGGCGGCCGTGGTGGAGGTCGTGTACGTCTTCTTCGTCGTCAGTCCGGCGCTGTGGCCGGTGACCGCCGGGGTCGTCGTGGTGAGCAGGTTGCCGTTGGTGTCATAGACGTTGGCGGTCTGGTAGGCGGTGTCCGTCGAGCTGGACGAGCGGCCGTCGGAGGAAGTCAGCAGCTGGTCGTTGCGCGGGTCGGTGTCGGAGGACGTGTTGAAGTAGTACGTGAAGAACGACGTCGAGCACTTGGAGGCCGATCGGTCCTGGCAGGACGTCCGGGACACCACGTCGCCGCGGGAGTTGTGGCCGGTGGTGGTCACGTTCCCGTTGCCGTCGGTGGTGGTGTAGAGGAACCCGGAGGTGTCGTAGCCGTAGGAGGTGGTGGCTCCGGTGCCGTCGGTGTCGGCCAGGATGCGGCCGCCGTCGGAGAGGTCGTAGGTGCTGGTGAGGGTGTTGTTGCCGGGGTCGGTGACGTCGACGGACTCGGTGGCGACGGTACCGGTGGACTGCTTGTAGGCGTTCCACTGGGTGGCGACCTGGGCGGACGTCAGATTGTGGTCGTAGAAGGCGACGTCGGAGATGGAGCCCTTGAAGTGACTGACGTTGCCCGGCGAGTCGATCCAGCTCTTGGCAAAGCCCGCGCCGATGTAGGTGATCGAGTTGGACTGGTCGGCCGGGGTACCGGAGAAGGTGTCCTGCTTGGTTCCGTCCAGGAACAGCGCCTGGCTGTCGACGTCGCAGCTGAGCACCGCGTAGTGCCACGCGTTGTCCGTGACCGTGCCCGTGGAGCCGAAGTCGGCGCCGCCCGAACCGCTCACGCTCCACCAGTGACCGCGCAGCTTGCCGTCCGAGCCCACGTACAGCACGGGCGTCCAGGAGCCTGAGGCATCCGCGGCCCCGTCGATCGCCACGGACTGGTCGCCGATCAGCACGCCGGAGGTGGATGTCTTGAACCAGATCCCCACAGAACGCTTGGTGCCGGTGTGCAGCAGGTCGGCCGGGACCGAGACGTACGAGCTCGTCCCGTCGAAGGAGGCGGCCGTGCTCGCGGAGCTGTCCTTCGCGCTGAATGGGCCGCTGACCCCGAGGGTCACGTTGTTGTACGTGCCGTCACCGCCGTTGACCTCGTCCGCGGCATAGACGGCCGAGCCGTCGGTGTTGTCGTCACCGAGCTGCCAGTAGCCGGCCGGGGCGGCGCCAAGCACCGCGCCTCGGAAGACCGCGCTGGAACCCGCGACGGTCGGCGTGCCGAGCTTCCAGCTGCCGCCGTGCTCGTCGGTGACGGAAGTGAGACGGTCGGCGTCGGTGTCGTAGGCAACCGCGGCCGTGGTGCGCCCCGCCGGACTCGCGGCCTTGGTGAGCAGGGCCGCGCTCGCCGTGCCCGACGCGTACAGGTCGTCGACCTGGGAGGCGGTGATCGGGTGACTGTAGAAGGAGACGTCGGAGATGGAGCCGGTAAAGTAGCTGACGTCGCCCGGCGAGTCGAGCCACGAGGTGGCGAAACCGGCGCCGATGTAGGTGTAGACGTTGTCCTGGTCGTCCGGAGTGCCGGAGAAGGTGTCCTGCTTCGTGCCGTCCAGATAGAGGGTCTGGGTACTGCCGTCGGAGCTGAGGACCGCGTGGTGCCACGCGTTGTCCGTGACGGTGCCGGTGGAGCCGAAGTCCGCGCTACCCGAGCCGCTCACGCTCCACCAGTGGCCGTGCAGCTTGTTGTCCGAGCCCACGTACAGCACGGGCGTCCAGGTACCGGAGGCGGCACTCGCCCCGGTGAGGCTCTTGGACTGGTCGCCGATCAGCACACCCTTCCTGGACGTCTTGAACCACAACGACAAGGCACGCGTGGTGCTGGCGTGCAGCAGCCCTGCCGGGACCTTCACGTAGCCCGTGCCCGCGAGGGTCGCGGCCTTCGCCGTGGAGCCGGTGAGCGGGCCGGTAGTGCCGCCCAGCGTGGCATTCTGGAAACTGCCCGCGTCGGTCTGTTCATTGGCCAGGACCGAGGAGGCGGCCATAGTGCTGCCCGACGGCTCGTCCAGGCGCCAGTAACCGCTGGGGCCGGCGTCCAGAGCGGCGGAAGGGTAGTTGGACCCGTCGATATAGATGTACGCGTAGCAGGACGTCGACGCGGTGGACGGGCTCGTGGTGGAAGGAGGGCAGACGGAGGTGAGCCGGTCGCCGGTGTAGCCGTACGTCCACAGGGCGGCGGTGGTCGCGTCGCCGCTGGTCGCGGCATCGGTGGTGACCGTCTGCACGTGGTAGTGGGCGGCCCCGGAGGGCTTGGCCCAGACGAAGGTCAGGGTGCGCCCGGAGACGTCGTTCTTGACGGTGGCGAGCCGGTGCGAGGAGTCGTAGGTGAGCGACTCGGTCAGCCCGGCATGCGTCTTGATCTGCGACAGCAGCCATATGTTGGTGCCGCCCGAGGTGCCGAAGGTGTACGTCGTACCCGAGGTCTCGGTCAGCGAGTAGCCGGACGTCAACGCCTTGAAAGTGCCGTACGTGCCGGTGGGCGGGGTGTACCCGGAGGACGAATAGCCCCAGCGCTCCTGCTTGCCGCCGTCATCGGTGACCACCACGCTCTTGGAACCGTCGTCGTCCATCACCGCCCGCATGTCGGCCAGCGCCGACCAGCCCGCACCGAAGGCGCCCGCGGTACTGGTGTCCAGGGAGTTATAGGAGCGGGTCACCTCCAGGGAGGGGCCGACAGTGGAGACGGAGGCGTCCGTAGCGGAGGTGGTGTAGTTGCCGGCTTCCTCGTCGTAGCCGTGACCGCCGTTCTGCGCCAGCCGGGAAGCTACCAGCGGCTGCGCCACCAGCGTCGACAAGGGCTGGCTGCTGCTGGTGGTAGTCGACCAGCCATCGTTCGCCGACACCGTCCAGTAGTACGACGTCGACCAGTCCAAATCCCCCGACGGCACGGTCCACTTGGTGGAGGACTGCCAGCCGGAGGTGTCGATCTGCTTGCCCGCCGAGGAGTAGACCGCGAAGTCATACTTCAGGGGCGATGTGGGCCAGGAGTCCGGGTCGACGGCCTTGACCTGCAGCTGCGGGCGCAGGGACGGCGAGGTGAAGTTCGCCTTCGGATAGGTGTGTTCGATGTCCGGCGCGGAGTTCTTGCTGTAGGTCACCGTGACGTACGGCGCGTGCGAGTCGACCTGGGAGGAGTCGAACTTCTTCCACTGGCTGGAGCTGGTCGCCGAGGAGAACACGGACAGGCCGTAGTTGTTGGTCTGACCCAGGGCGATCTTCTGCAAGTAGTCCGTATCCAGGTGAGTGGTCTGCCACTGACCCGTGCCGGTGGACACCGAGGTGTTCCCGCACACCGTGTCGGACACCGTGCCCGACCAGGTACCTATGGAGGCGGACGTCGCCGGCCGGTTCGACCAGGACTTCTGGCCGGTCACCCACCATTGCTCCGTGATCGGGTACACGTTGTACGACGTGGATGAGTTGCACGTGTACGCCCACACGTCGAACAGATGCAGGTCGGCGCCGGTGATGTGGTAACCGTCGGTGTCTGGCAGCCCGAGGAACTTCATGAACGCCTGGCCGATGTACGAGCCGCCGTCCGGCGTACCGACGCGCATGATCGTGTCCGACGAATAGTCCGCGGTGTTCGGGTAATAGACGTACGTCGTGAGGGTCTGGCCGGCGGTCGACACCGTCATCGTCGGGTCCACCGTCACCGGGAAGTGAATCGAGGAGCCGGCGAGCCAGGAGGGATCCAGCGACATCTTCACAGCCGGGGTGCCGTCGACCTCGGTGACGCTGTACGTCATGCCCCAGTTGTCGTGGGACTCACCGGTGGCAGGATCGACGTAGGAATCGCGGGCGAACGGCTGCGGCAGGGTCGCCGCGACCGCACCGCTGCCGTCCACCAGCTCCACCGTGCCGTCCGAGGCCGCGGTCAGGGTGAGACCCTTGAGGGTCATCGGGAAGACCCAGTTGGTCGGCGCGTCGGCCGACGTCAGAACCAGGGACTCCTTCACACCTTCGGCGGTCGGCGCGAGCACGAGGTTGGTGTCAGTGAGGACGCCGTCGTACTCGACGGAGGAGCCGGAGGCGGTGCCGGTCACGGCGTTCGCACCCGCCAACGACCAGGAGACCGACTCTGAGTCGGAGATGGTCAGCGTCGCCAGGTCCGCTTGCGCCGAGGAGCCCGCGCTGACGGTCGGATCGGGCGAGGGGGTGGGGTCGTCGGCCTGGACGGCGGAGGTCGTCCTCCAGGGCAGCGAGGACGTGAAGGCGGCAGGTACGACCGAACCGCCGTTGCCCCGCAGGGCGGACTGTGTGACGCCGGTCGCCGCCGCTCCCGTCGCCGCCGTGGCGGGCGCAAGGGACACCTTCAAGGAGTTGGCCTTCTCGTGCCAGCGGCCGTCATCGCCCTTCGCCACACGGGTGTCGATGGACTTCCACGTCCCGGACATGTCCTTGAAGTTGATGCGGGACTGCGACATCTTCCGGGAGAAGGACCCGTCGGCGTTCTGGTAGTAGTCGAACGTCGCGCCGGACTTGGCGGCCACGCGGTTACTCGTCTTCACGTCGAAACCCACCGGCACCTTGCCGGAACGTTTCTTCTCGGCCTGGATACTCGGCGCCTTCCAGGCAGCCAACTGCCCCTTACCCCTGCCCGGCGCGCGCCCGGAGGGGTGCCCCCGGCCGGCCTTCGCGGCGTGCACGTCGCGCGCCGAGCCGGTCTTCGACCGCGGGCCCGAACCGTCCGAACCCGCCAGCCACTTCCACACAGAGTCCAGCCCGGCACCCAGGGAGGAGGACGGCCGCGTCGCCGCGTAGGCCGCGCCTCCCTCCTGAGCCCAGAAGGACAGCAGCAACGGCACCACGGCCAGCCACACACGCCACCGCGACAGCGGACGCACCCCACCCACCGAACCTTTACACATCGCACCACGACAGGAACAGCCGATGCGTCAGGTCGTCCCCTTGATCACGCAGGCTGTGACGCAAGTTGTAAGCGCCGCGTGAAGGGAGAGACAAGATCTCTTGTGACGACCCGGAGTATTCCTTTGCCGCCCTTATGGACGACCCACCGGGATGCCGTCTTCCGTTCACCGTTCCGCCGCTCAGACGCGGTGCGCCGCGGGTCTGTACGGTCTTCGGCTCTTACAAGATTTTCGTAGCCGGTGATCGCCATGGACTCTGAGGTCAGCTGAGCAGGATGCGGGGGGTGTCCGGCGCGGCCGTAGGTCTGCCGCTTGATCAGCTTGATCTTGTTGTTGACGCCCTCGGTGCGGCCGTTGTGCCAGGGCAGGGTGAGGGCGGCGTCGACGGCCGCGCGGTCGCGCTCGAGGCCTGTGGCGTAAGAATGCATGAAAGGCAGGTCCGCTGCCCGGACCTGGGCGATCCAGCCGGTCAGCGCCGCGGCGTTGGCCTCGTCTGGAGTTGGCAGAGTGGCGAAGTCGCGCACCGAGGCGGCCAGGGCGGTCATCTCCGAACAGGCTCTGGTGAGCTGGTCACGCAGCAGCCGCTTGTCTTCACCCAGGTGGGCGGGGGCGGTGAGCAGAAGCCGGGCGACCCGGCGCGGGGAGAGGGTGGCGTGGTCGGCCTCGACCCGCCCTTGGGTGACGTAGCGGACCAGGAGGTTCGCGCTGCCGGTGTAGCCCAGCTCCCTGATCGCGCGTAGGAGGTGGGTGACGGGCACCGCGGGGTCCTCGCTTCGACGCCGGCGCAGGTGGTCGCGGTAGGGGTCAACCAAGGTGGGCCGGTACTGCGGTGCCCGGACCATGCGTTCGGGCTCGCTGTGGCGGGCGTAGCGCTTGACGGTATTCAGGGTGAGATCCAGTCGGCGGGAGCTCCAGCAGGCCGACGCCGGCGTACAGCAGCTGGTGGACCTGCTGCCACCGCTCGCGTGTGGTCTACGCACGCGTGCCCTCCCGTAGTGGCGGGCCGGCCTTGGCCCAGCAGGCGCTGTGGGCGCCGACTTCCTTCAACGCTGCCTCGGCCAGGCCGTGCCACAGATGCCAGCGGTCGCAGACCTGCACGATCGTGGGGTCGGCGTCGGTGGTGGCCTGGGCGAAACCCCCGGCCCCGGGCGGTATCGGCCGATGGCTATGTCACACCAGAGTGCAAGCGGACGCAGTAGGCGGCACCCCTCTCTCTTGTCGGCTTCGACCGCTGAGTGGCACCGGGCGGCCACCCAGTCCGAGGGACCGCATCGGTCAAGATCCGGACCATTCCCGGGCCAGCAATCCCGTCAAAGCCGAGACGGGCGCTGCTTGCGCTGGTCAGCGATGCGCTGCCTGTGTACCACCAGCAGACCAACAACCTGCTGGCTGCCGTTCACCCGCCCTGAAGCAGAGCCTGGCTTGCCGACAAGCCTCTTCCGAGACCCGTCGCTGCAGCCACACCCCCCCCCATAGCGGTCCGCCCAAGGGGTGAGTACGGCCGCAGCGGCATGCCGGGGGCATTGGGGGATTCCCACAAAAGCCCCCTCGTCACGGACTTCTCCTCCCCGTCGTCGCCCAGGCGCTTGGGGGCGCCTTGCCCCAGCACAAGCCACCGAAGCCAGCATCGGCCTGGCCTGCACGCGAGCGGTAGGTCCGGGGGCAGGCGCTCCAACAGCTGCGACACCAACGCAATGACGCTGACGCCCCGTCAGGAAGGTCAGCATTGGGTCAGCATTAGGCTGACTAAACCCGCCCACAGATGGCCAGACATGAGAACGCAAGGCTGTCCATCGATGGACTTCGCAGGGGCGATCGACCTCTCGGGGAAACGGGGTGCCGAGCGGGGGCCGCCGCGTCCCGCGAGAGGCCTGCACTAGAGCTTTAACCCCAGGTCAGCGCACCCTTCCGCGCGGTTTCAGTGGTACAGGCGGGAGTTCGGGAGCGCGCAGTGGAGCCCCGTCGTACCCCACCACCTCACCGAATCGGGAGCCCGTCATCCAGTCCGAACGGGCCTGTGCGATATCCTCGGTGGACCGTCCGATGAAGTTCCACCACATGACAAGCTCCTCCTCGAACGGCTCGCCGCCCAGGAGCATGAGGGACGCGTCCGACTCGGCGCGCAGGGGAAGTTCGGTGCGACCGCAGCCGAGGTAGAGCATGGAGCCCGGGAGCACCGGTACGCCGTCGACGTGCGCCTCGCCGGACATGGACAGGACGGCGTACTCGAAGTCGGGCTCCAGCGGCAGTCGTACGTCGGTGCCGCTCGCGAGGGACAGGTCGGCGCCGACGATCGGGGTGTACGTCGTGCCGGGCGAGGTCGTGCCGTCGACGGTGCCCAGGATGAGCGTGGCCTTGAGGCCGGCGGCCGTGACGAGGGGCAGCTCGGCGTGGTGCTCGAAGTGCGGGTCGGTGTGGCGGTGGCTGTCGGGGAGGGCGACCCACAGCTGCGCGCCGTGCAGGAAGCGGGCGTGCGACTTGGGGCTCTCCTCGGAGTGGCTGATGGCCTTTCCGGACGTCATGAGGCCCAGTTCGCGCGAGCGGATCGTCTGGAGGCTGCCCGTGGAGTCGCGGTGCAGCACCTCGCCCTCGTGGAGCCAGCTGACGGTCTGGAGTCCCATGTGCGGGTGCGGCGGGACCTGCATACCGGGCTCGTCGGCGATGTCGTCGGGCCCGTAGTGATCGACGAAGCACCACGCGCCGATCATGCGGCGGCCCAAGTTGGGCAGCAGGCGGCGGACTTCGGTGGACTCGCCGAGCTTGACCCGACGGGGACTGAGGAGTTCACGCACCGGCTCGGCCACCACGAAACCGCGGCCACCGCACAGCGCGGGAACTGCCTCGCGATCAAGATTGCTCATGGCCCACAACCTAGCCCCGTCGGGGACCGTCCGTCAGGCCGTCCTCCCTCCGCTGGGCTCCCCCGGATTCCCCTGGGCTCCCCCGGACGGAGGTACTCGGGCTGGAGTCGGTGCGGTCCTAGGGCTGCGGGCGGAGGTCGGTAGGGCGTTGGTCGGGGACAGTGCGAAATAGTAGCCATGGACATAGTAGCCATGTATGGTTTTTCTTATGAGTTCGACATCCGAGCACGCGACCCCCGGCTTTCTCGTCTGGCGCCTGTCCACGAAGTGGCGCGTGGCCGTCGACCGGGCGGTCGCGCCGCTGGGCCTGACCCACGCCCAGTACTCACTGGTCGCGTCGCTGTACGGGATGCACAGGGCCGGACGGCGGCCGAGCCAGCGTCAGCTCGCCGATCACACCGGACTCGAACCGCTCTACGTATCGAAGCTGGCCCGCGCCCTGGAGACGGCCGGTGTCGTCGACCGGACGCGGGATCCCGCCGATCCACGCGCGATCCGGCTGTCGCTCACGGAGGACGGACGTGAGGTCGCGCGGCGCGCGATCGGGGTGGTCCAGGGGCTGCTGGAGCAGCTCCTCGAACCGCTCGGCGGGCTCGGCGGCGAGCGCACGAAGGCGTTCAGCCGCGAGCTGGCGACCCTGCTCGACGTACCACTCGATGCGCCGATAGATGCACCTCTCGACGCACCACTCGATGCGCCGATCGATGCACCTCTCGACGCACCACTCGACACACATCTCCATTCGCATCCTGCCGAGGAGCAGCCATGAGCATTCCCACTCCCCCGGTCAACGGCCAGGTCATAGGACTGGCCCACTACGCGAGCCGCGCAGCCCTGGAGGCTGTGCTGGCGCGTGCCGGAAGCACCTTCAACCAGTCGGTGGCACTGCGGGCCGTCTCGGACCAGGGCGGCACCGTCGAGCGCGACCGGCTCGTGGGGCGGCTGACCGGGGCACTGAAGATCGAGGAGTCGGTGGCCGAGGAGACCGTCACGGAGATGACGGCCCTCGAGCTGCTGACGGAGGCGGACACCTCGCTGGTGTCGCTCACCGAGCACGGCCGTGAGGTGTTCGAGGAGATCCGCACGGCCGGGAACGAGATCGCGGCCCGGCTGTACGCGGGCATCCCGGCCGAGGATCTGGCGACGGTGGGGCGTGTGCTGACCCTGGTGACGGAGCGGGCCAACGCGGAGCCGGCCGGCGCATGACGCCCACGGGGGCAAGGTAGTGGAATATTCAACCATCGAGTGAGGTTCTGGCAGTCGAAGGAGGTCAGCAGTGGACACGAAGTACTACGACCAGGGGACGGCCGCGGAGCGCTGGGAGCGGGCGCAGCTGTTCTTCGACGCCAAGGACTACGCCGGAGCGGCGCGCGTTCTGGGGGGCCTTGTGGACGAGGTGCCGGAGCAGACCGGACCGCGGCTGCTGCTGGCCCGCGCGTACTACCACTCGGCCCAACTGCGCCGCGCCGAGACCGAGTTGCGCGCGCTCGTCGAGCGTGACCCGGTGGAGCACTACGCCCGGCTGATGCTGGGGCGCACGCTCCAGCGCCAGGGGCGTGACGACGAGGCCGAGTCGCACCTGCGGATCGCCTCCGCGCTCGCGGGTGACTTCGAGCAGGTGTGACCGCCCTTGAGGGTGCGACCGCCCCTTGGGGTGCGATCGCCCGCTGAGGACGTGAACGTCTCCCGGGGCATGCACGTCGCCCGAGGGCGTGAGCGTCGCCGAGAGCACGACGAAGAGGCCGGGTGCCGGAGCGCCGTGGCTGGTCATCCAGGTGACCGGCGACGGCCACGGCACCCGGCCTCCGCCGTGTCACGCCGCGCGCGGCTCCACCAGCCGTGCCAGCAGGTCGTCCAGGCTGACCAGGCCGGTCAGCCGCCCCGTGTCATCGCGTACGACGGCGAGGGAGGCTCGGTGCAGGCGGAGCTGTTCGACGGCGTGGGCGACCGTGTCGTGCGGTGACAGCTCCGGGACGGGGCGGGCCAGGTCGCGGGCGACCGCGGACCGGCCCTGCGCGCGGGCGACCAGCGCGTCACGGGCGTGCACCGAGCCGAGGACCGTGACGCCGTCGCGGACCAGCAGGCGGGTGCGGTCGCTGTCCCCGGCGACGCCCAGTACGGCGTCGATCGCCGCGTCGGCGGGGACCGAGGTGATCCGGTCGGCCGGGATCTGGAGCTCCCCGACCGGGTGCTGCGGCTCGGTCAGCGAGCTGGTGATCAGCTCGGAGTCCTCCTTGCTGATCAACCCGAGCCGCTCCGACTCCTCGACGAGGTGGGCGAGTTGCTCGCGGTTGTGGACCGAGGTCAGCTCGTCGCGCGGAGTGACCCGGCAGAGCCGGACCAGCGCGTTGCTCACCTTGTTCAGCCCCACGATCAGCGGGCGCACCGCCCGGGTCAGGGCCCGGAAGGGCGGCGTGAGCAGCATGGCGGAACGCTCGGGGTGCGCGATGGCCCAGGACTTGGGGGCCATCTCGCCGACCACCATGTGCAGGAACACGACGACGAACATCGCGAGCGCGAAGGACACGCCGTAGCTCAGGCCGCTGGGCAGGCCCGCCTTGTGGAGCAACGGGTCGAGTTCGTGCGAGATCGCGGGCTTGGACACCGAGCCCAGGCCCAGCGTGCACACGGTGATGCCCAGTTGGGCGCCCGCGAGCATCAGTGACAGCTCGCGCATTCCGGCCAGCGCGGCCCTGGCACCGCGTTGCCCGGCCGCCGCGGCCCGTTCCAGCCGGTGCCGCTTGGCGGCGACCAGCGCGAACTCGGCGGCCACGAAGAACCCGCTGCCGATCAGCAGCACTACGGTCACGAAGAGCGCCATCGAGAAACTCATGCCTGCTCCTCCGCACTGTCCACACGGTGGATACGGTCCATGCCGCCCACCTCGTCCACGCCATCCGCGCCGTGCACGCCGTCCATACCGTCCGTACGGTCCTTCGCCGGCAGGCGTTCCAGGCGGACCCGTTCCGGTACGTGGCGGTCCAGGGCCTGTACGTCGATCGAGACGCGGCCTCCGTCGGGCAGTTCGACGATGACGCGGTCCGCGATGGCGGGGAAGCGGCCCAGGCGGTCGACGATCAGCCCCGCCACCGTGTCGTAGTCGTCCTCCTCGGGCAGGTCGATGCCGGTCGCCGCGGCGACCTCGTCCAGTCGGCGGCCGGCGTCGACGAGCCAGCCATCGCCGTCGGCGACCGCGATCTCCTTGACGGTGTCGGTCTCGTCCGCGATGTCGCCGACGAGTTCCTCGGCGATGTCCTCGTAGGTGACGACGCCCGCCACGCCCCCGTGCTCGTCGAGGACGACGGCGAACTCGTCGTCGTACGCCCGCATCTGTGCCACGGCCTCGGGCAGCGGCAGGGTGTCGGGCAGCAGCAGGGGTCTGCGGCCGAGCGCGCCGGCCGTCGTGCGGGTGAGCCGGTCGGCGGGCAGCCGCATCAGCTCCCGTACGCCCAGGACGGCGGTGATGTCGTCCGGGTGGTCGCCGAGGACGGGGTAGTTCGAGTGTCCGTGCTCGGCGATCAGCTGGACGGCCTCCGTGGCCGTCGCGTCCTTGCGGACGAAGACGGCGTCGGCGCGCGGCACCATCACCTCGTCGAGGGTGCGGTCGGAGAACTCCAGGGCGTGGTCGAGGAGATCGGCGGTCTCGCGCGGCAGTTGCCCGTGCTCGTGCGACTCGCCGATGAGATGGCCGAGCTCCTCGAGGGTCGCGCCGTGGTGGAGTTCCTCGACGGGCTCGATGCCGACCTTGCGCAGCAGCTTGTCGGCGGCGCCGTCGAAGAGCCGTACGACCGGGCCGACGACCTTCAGATACGCGAGCGTGGAGCTCGCCAGGGCCTTCGCGAGGCGCTCCGGGACGGCCAGGGCCAGGTTCTTGGGGGCCAGTTCGCCCAGCACCATCTGGAGCACGGTCGCGAACGCGAAGGCCAGGACCACCGAGATGCCCGTGACCGCGCCGTCCGGGATGCCGATCCCGGTGAGGACGGGCGTGAGCAGGGCGGACATGGACGGCTCGGCGAGGAAACCGACGACCAGACCGGTCACGGTGATGCCGAGTTGGGCGCCCGACAGCATGAAGGACAGCCGCTCCAGCACCTTCAGGGCGCGGGTGGCCCGTCGGTCGCCCGCTGCCGCTTCCCGCGCGAGCGCGAGGCGGTCGGCGGCGACGTACGCGAACTCCTGGGCGACGAAATAGCCGGTGCCCGCGGTCAGGACGAGGACGGCCAGCAGGCCGAGTGCGGCACTCATCGAACACCACCCCGCTGTGTGCCGCGATCAAGAGAAATCAGGCGGGGTGGTCCGGGACTGTGTCCCGGGGGGTCCGTCGGTCTGGCGGACAAGGAAGCGCTCCTCTGGGTCGGTCTGTACCCAGGGAAACGATTCTGTTCGCAAACGAGTTCCCGCCACCGATGTTCTTTCTACACGGCTGTAGGAACCCCGAGGAGTGGTGGCGGAGCCACAGAGGGGTAGTGACGGAGCTACAGCGGAGTGGTGGCGAAGCTACAGCGGCGTGGCCGCGCGCAGGATCAGGACCATCGTCACGGCCGAGTTCGCCGACGACATGGCGGAGACGAGCGTGCCGACCGCGGCGCCCCAGGCGGCCAGCCCCACGGACGTGAACACGGACGGCCGGCTGCGGGCCACCGGAGCGGGGCGCAGCAGGGCGGCGACCCGGCGCGGCACAGGGCCCGCGGACGCGAATCCGGCGAAGCCGGTGAACGCGGCGAACGCCGGCACCGAGCCCCCGCCCGGCAGCAGGGCCGCCTTGCCGATCGCCCGCGCCACCACCGTGCGGTTGCCGACCGACCGGGCCGCGTCCTCGTCCGCCCACCGCTCCGTGGTGTAGACGACGGTCGTACGCAGCGGTCGCAGGAACGGGTTGGCGCGCGCCGCGAGTCGTACGGCGAGCAGGTGGCGGTGGTGAGCGGCCGTCAGGTGGGCCCGCTCGTGCGCGAACAGGGCACGGCGCTCAGGCGAGGTGAGGCCGCGCAGCAGGGCCGTGGTGACCACCACGCGGTCGCGGCGTCCGCCGGGGAGGGCGTAGGCGTAGGGCTTCTCCTCGGGGAGTACGACCACGGAACGGCCGGGCAGTCCGGCGAGCGCCCGCCGCGCGCGCTGGGTGACCCGGCGGTGGCGCCACAGGGTGCGCGCGCAGACCACGAGGACCAGGACCAGGGCCGGGATCGCCGCCTTGCCCGCGATCTCGTCGTGCGGGACGGCCGCGCGGACCTCCGCGTCGGACCAGCCGTCCGGGAGCGGGTTGCCGGGCAGTTGCGCGGTCCCGACGACCATCAGCAGGGCCAGGCAGAGTGTGCTGCACAGGGCCATGACGGTGGCGACCGCCGTCAGCAGCCGGGTGGCCGTACGCGGATGCAGATGCAGTTCGGCGAGGCGTGCCACCGGCCAGGCACTGAGTGGCAGGACGAGCGGCAGAAAGACGAAGACCCCCATGAGACGTCAGTCTTCCGTATCGCCGGGCGCCCCATCGGTGCCATCCACCACATCGGCCCCGCCCTCCGTATCAGCCCCGCCTGACGCAGCGGCACCGTCTGACACTTCGGACCCATCTGACGCAGCAGCCCCGTCCGTCGCGTGGGCCGTCTCCAGGAGCGCGCGCAGGACCTGTTCGTCGTCCGGTGGCAGCGCGGTGACGAAGCTGGCGAGGACGGCCTCGCGGTCGCTCTCGCCGTCGAGAAGCCGGCGCATCTTGAGCGCGGCCAGGCCCGCGACGTCGGCGGTGGGCCGCCACACGAAGGAGCGTCCGCGTCGTTCGCGGGCCACCGCGTCCTTGGCGAGCAGCCGGGTCAGGATGGTGACGACGGTGGTGTAGGCGAGGTCGCCGCCGAGTCGTTCCTGCACCCAGGCGGCGGTCACCGGGGCCTCCGCCTCACGCAGCGCACCGAGCACCTGGCTCTCCAACTCGCCCTGCCCGCGGCGCCTGGAAGGCCGGTGCGGGTCCTCGCGGTTGCGCTGCGCCATGTCCGTCTCCCTCCGGCGTTCCCCTACCTGATCACGCTACCTGGCCTCCATGGGTGCGCTTGCCACGGCGGTACGCGATCTCGCCGAGGACGACGTCCACGGCGACGAACACCGCGAGCGGGATGCCGAGCAGCGGGACGAAGTAGCCGAGCACGGCGACGGCCGCCATGAGCGGGACGAGGATCTGCGGCGGGACCTGCTGCCAGGCGCCGCGGGGTATGGGGCGGCCGAACGCGGAGGCACGGCCGCGCTGCCACCACATGCGGTAGCCCCACACGATCAGCAGGACCAGACCGAGCGCGAGGGCCATCAGGGCGATCTGGTTGAGGAGACCGAAGAGGACGCCGCTGTGGGCGTCGATGCCCCAGCGGGTCAGCTTGGCGAGCAGCGGGTAGTCGGCGAAGCGGAGTTCGTCGGTGACCTTGCCTGTCGTCGGGTCCACGGCGACGGAGTCCTGCTTCTCGGGCCAGCTGCGCTGGATCTGCTTGACCACGTACGCGGTGGAGGCGTCGGCGGGTACGACGATCTCGACGGGGTCGCCGAGCCCCTCGGCGCGGGCGGCCGCGAGGATCTTGTCGAGGTCCTGGGGCGTGGTCGTGGCCGTGGTGCCGTCGGACCCCGTGCCGGTGTGGCCCGCGTGCTCGCCGCCGGCCGCCACCGACGCGGACACCGAGGGGGTCGCCTGGCCGAGCGAGGTCCTGAGTTCGTCGATGTTGGCGCCGGCATAGGTCGACCAGGTGAGTCCGGTCGCCGAGAGGAAGAAGAACCCGGCCGCCGCCCACACGCCGACGGTGCCGTGCAGACCGAGGGTGCGGCGGCGCCCGGAGGTGCCCCGCACCTTGCGCTGGGCTCGCCGCCGGGCGAACCACAGCACCAGCCCGCCGGCCGCGATGACCCACAGCCAGCTCGCGGCGAGTTCGCTGTAGAGGCGGCCGTTCTCGCCGAGGTGCAGGTCACGGTGGAGCTCGTCGATCCAGGTGCGCAGCGGGAGCGCGCCGGTGGAGCCGTACTGCTCCAGCGATCCGCGCACCTTCGCGGTGTACGGGTCGACGAACACCGCGAGCGTGTGGCCCTCGCCGACGCCAGGGACGCCGGAGAGCAGCACCCTGGTCGTCGCGTCCGCCTCCGGCGACGGTCGTACGGCGGAGACTGCGCCCTGCGGGTGGGCCTTGCGGGCGGCGGCCACCTGCTCGGAAACCGGAAGCTTGTGGTCGCCGACCGGGACGGTCAGCTCATGCGCGTACACGATCTTCTCGGCCTGGTACGAAGCGGCGTACAGGAAGCCGGTCAGGGCCGCGACCAGCAGGAACGGGGCGACGAGTATTCCCGCGTAGAAGTGCAGGCGCAGGATCAGGGGGCGCAGCGGTGCCTTTCTGGTGGGGGCCGGGGCGACGGGTTTGGGGGACTCGTCCGTCGTGGTCGTGGGAGCGGTGGACATGGGCGGGCTTCTCCGGTCGGACGGGGATGGGAATGCGGACGGAAGCGGGGACAGGGGTGGGGACGGGAACGGGGACGGGAACGGGGACGGGCGTGGACTCGGGTCGTGGGCCGGGGAGTTGGGCTCTCGGCCTGAGTGGTCCGTGGTGGTCCAGAAGTCGGGGCGCGTTGGCGTCGAGTTCCCGGGACACCCTGTGGTGTGAGTCACACGTACGGACGCGTGGGGACCCGGGGGATGCCCCTGGCGCCGCCTCGCTTGGCGCGATCCGTCTTGGCATCCTGGCGCGATGGCATCCGAACGTGACCCCAGCGCCTCTCGCCCCCTGAGCGACCTGGTCGAGGAACTCCTCGCCCATGAAGGCCCGTTGCCCATCGTCGCCGCCGGGGACCCGGTGCTGCGCCGCCCCGCCGAGCCCTTCGTCGGCCAGCTCGACCCGGGGCTCCTGACCCGCTTCGTCGCCGCCCTGCGCGCCACCATGCACGCGGCGCCGGGCGTCGGGCTCGCGGCACCGCAGGTCGGCGTGCCCCTGCGGATCGCGGTCATCGAGGATCCGGCGCCGGTCTCCGAGGAGGTGCGGGTGGTGCGCGGGCGGGTGCCGCAGCCGTACCGGGTGCTGGTGAATCCGTCGTACGAGGGGGTGGGCGCGGGGCGGGCCGTGTTCTTCGAGGGGTGTCTGAGCGTGCCGGGGTGGCAGGCCGTGGTGGCCCGGCACGCCGAGGTGCGGCTGACGGCGCTGGACGAGCGGGGCCGGGCGATCGACGAGGTCTTCACGGGGTGGCCCGCCCGGATCGTCCAGCACGAGACGGATCACCTGGACGGCATCCTCTACCTCGACCGTGCGGAGTTGCGCTCGCTGTCTTCCAACCAGGCGATGGCGGAACGCTGGACGCAGCCGACGCCTGCGGAGGCCGCCGCGACACTGGGCTTCGCCCTGCCCGACTGAGGGCGCGCGCCGCGAGGGCCTGAGGCGAAGGGTGTCCGGCAGCGGGAGCGACGGGGGGCCGCCTTGGGGGCGGCCCCGGCGGTCCGGGCGCGACCGACCTGGCTGAGAACGGGACGCCCTCCGGGCCCGGCGCCGGAGGCCGGCCCGGCTGACGCGGCCGGAGGGGCCGTTGGCGGCCGGCCCCGGAAGGCCCGGGCCCAAACCGACCCGGAGCCCGTACGGCCGGCCCCGTCGGCCTCAGCCGCGCCACCTCGGACGGCCCGGGCCTGGAGCCACCGAGGCTCGGACGGCCACCGTCGGCCCATCAATCCCAGGCGCCCGAGGCCCAATCCCCGGGGGCCGAACCGCCGAGGCCCGAACGACCGGCCCTGGCCGGTCGATCCAGCCCGCCGAACCCGAAACCGCCGGGGGCCTCAACCCCCGCCAAGCACCCGCCAAGCCCCGACCGCCCGAACGACCGGGCCCAACCCGTCATTCCCGGACGGCCGAACCCCAAAGCGATCGAACTCCGAAACCGTCGGGACCCAAACGGCGGACGCCAAACAGGTGAATCCGCCGGTCGGTCCCGGAGGGCCGGGACCCACGCCCTCGACGCTCAAGCCGCCGACGCTCCAACGGCCGGTCCTATAGGGCCTGTCCGACGGATCATGCCGCAGACGCGGGGTCTGGCACGCCCCTCTGCGGCGTCGTCGTCGGTTGCCGACTCCCCCGAGCTCTCGGCTTCGCTCGAGCAGGGGGGACCCCCATCGCGTCGACGCCCTCCTCCGCCTTGCAGCTGGACACACCAGACCCCGCTCACCTGCGCTCATGAGGTGTCGTTACTTTCCTCCGACCTGATCCGCCGGACAGGCCCCAACCCGTCGATCTCAGGCGGCCGTACCCGAAAACGACCGGCGTCGCCACTCAGTCCGAGGTGGCCGCACCCGGACCTTGGCCTCCCGGGCACAGCCAATCGCCCCAGGCGTCCGCCAGAGCGTCGACTACGCGTCCCGGTACATCTCCAGCAGGCGGAGCCACACCTCGCTCACGGTCGGGTACGACGGGACCGCGTGCCACAGGCGGCTGATCGGGACCTCGCCGGCGATGGCGATCGTCGCCGAGTGGATCAGTTCGCCCACGCCGGGGCCGACCAGGGTGAGGCCCACCAGGATCTCGCGGTTGATGTCGACGACCATGCGGGCCTTGCCGCGGTAGCCGTCCGCGTACAGGCCCGCGCCCGCCACGGAGGACATGTCGACGTCGACGGCGCGAACGCGCAGGCCCGCGCGCTCGGCCTCGGCGAGGGAGAGGCCGACGGCCGCGGCCTCCGGGTCGGTGAAGACGACCTGGGGGACGGCCCCGTGGTCGGCGGTCGCCGAGTGCGCGCCCCAGGGATCGGTCTCAAGGAGGGGCACCCCGGCGGCACGGGCGGCGATGGCGGCGCCCGCGATCCGGGCCTGGTACTTGCCCTGGTGGGTGAGGAGCGCACGGTGGTTCACGTCGCCGACCGCGTACAGCCAGTCGCTGCCGGTCACCCGCAGGCTGTCGTCGACGTCGAACCAGGAGCCCGGCTCAAGCCCGATGGTGTCGAGGCCGAGGTCGTCGGTGCGGGGCACGCGCCCGGTGGCGAAGAGGATCTCGTCGGCCTCGATGCGGTCACCGGTGTCGGTGAGGGCCACCACGGTGGAGCCCTCGCGCGTCACCGCGGTCACCGAGGTGCCGGTGCGGACGTCCGCGCCCGCCTCCTTCAGCGACTCGGCGACCAGCTCACCGGCGAAGGGCTCCATGCGGGGCAGCAGTCCCGTGCCGCGGACGAGGACGGTGACCTGGGAGCCGAACGCCTGCCAGGCCGTGGCCATCTCGACGGCGACGACACCACCCCCCACCACGATGAGCCGACCCGGCGCCTCGTGCGCGCTGGTGGCCTCACGGCTGGTCCAGGGCCTGACCTGGTCCAGCCCCGGCAGGTCGGGGAGCAGGGCGCGGGTGCCGGTACAGACCGCGACGGCGTGCCGGGCCGTGAGCACCTGTCGCTCGCCGTCGGGCCCGTCGACGGTCACCTTGCGCGGCCCGGCGAGGCGCCCGTGTCCGCGGTACAGGACGGCGCCGATGCCGTCCAGCCAGCCGACCTGTCCGTCGTCCTTCCAGTGGGAGGTGTAGTAGTCGCGGTGGGCGAGGACCGCGGGGACGTCGAGGGGGCCCTGCACCGCCTGGCTGAGGCCGGGCACGCGGCGGGCGTCGGCGCGGGCGATGACCGGGCGCAGGAGGGCCTTGCTGGGCATGCAGGCCCAGTACGAGCACTCGCCGCCGACCAGCTCGCTCTCCACGACCGCGGTGGAGAGGCCGGCCGCGCGGGCGCGGTCGGCGACGTTCTCCCCCACGGGCCCGGCCCCGAGCACCACGACGTCGTACACGATGGATTCCGTTTCCGTCATGGGCACAGTCTGGTTGTTGGTGTGCCCGGTGGCCACACGGGTACGCGCGCGGAATACGCCGCTCAGGGGCGGCGTTGTGCACACCGGCTTCGCCCCGAGGCCCGAGGCCCGACATCAGGAAGAGGTAGTCACGCCATGAGCAGCACGATGGAGCTGACCAAGGAGAACTTCGACCAGACGGTCACGGACAACGAGTTCGTCCTGATCGACTTCTGGGCCTCCTGGTGCGGGCCGTGCCGTCAGTTCGCCCCGGTCTACGAGAAGGCCGCGGAGGCCAACCCGGACCTGGTGTTCGCGAAGGTCGACACGGAGGCGCAGCCCGAGCTGGCCGCCGCCTTCGACATCCAGTCGATCCCGACGCTGATGATCGTCCGCGACCAGGTCGCGATCTTCGCCCAGCCCGGGGCGCTGCCCGAGGCCGCCCTGACGGACGTCATCGGACAGGCCCGGAAGCTGGACATGGACGAGGTCCGCAAGTCCATCGCGGAGCAGCAGGCCAAGCAGGCTCCGCAGGGCGAGTAGTCCACAGGGGCGCGGGAACAGTAAGTCCGCACAACCCTTCCGTCAGAAGGGGTACGGCGCCACGTCCCCGCGCACCGTCGTCCAGCGCACGTCGGTGAAGGCCTCCAGGTTGGCCTCACCGCCGAAGCGGGCGCCGGTGCCGGAGGCGGCGATCCCGCCGAAGGGGGCCACGGCCTCGTCGTTGACGGTCTGGTCGTTGATGTGGGCGATCCCGGTCGGGATGCGCTCGGCCAGGTCCAGGCCGCGCGCGGTGTCCCGGGTGACGATGCCCAGCGCGAGGCCGTAGGGTCCCGCGGCGGCGAGGGCCGCGGCCTCGTCGGCGTCCGCGAAGGACCGTACGGGCGCCACCGGGCCGAAGACCTCCTCTGCGTACGCGGGCGTCGCGTCGTCGACTCCCGAGAGGACCGTCGGGCGGTAGAAGAGCCCCTCGTGCGTGCCGCCTGCCACGAGTTTCGCGCCGCGCGCCGTGCTGGACTCCACCAGCCCCTGTATCTTGGCGAGTTGGG
Source organism: Streptomyces sp. NPDC058086 (assembly GCF_042885015.1). Lineage (NCBI taxonomy): Bacteria > Bacillati > Actinomycetota > Actinomycetes > Kitasatosporales > Streptomycetaceae > Streptomyces > Streptomyces sp. NPDC058086. The sequence goes on from NZ_JBHVST010000028.1 coordinate 99,144, forward strand.
CGCTGTCGATGATGGGTCCGAGGTGCACCTGCTCGCGGTGCGGGTCACCCACGGCGAGCGAGTCGGCCTTGGCGGCGAGCCGCTCGACGTACTCCTCGTAGAGGGAGGCGTGGACGAGGTGGCGGCCCGTCGTCATGCAGATCTGGCCCTGGTGGAAGAACGAGCCCCACGCGGCCGTGGAGATCACCGCGTCGATGTCGGCGTCCTCCAGGACGATCAGCGCCGAGTTGCCGCCCAACTCCAGGTGGGCGCGCTTGAGGAGACGGCCCGCCGCCTCGCCCACCGCGCGTCCGGCGGCGGTCGAGCCGGTGAAGGAGATCACCGGTACGTTCGGGTCGGCGACCAGCGCCTGGCCCGCCTCCGGACCGCCGGGCAGGACGTGCAGCAGGCCCTCCGGGAGCCCCGCCTCGGCGAAGACGGCGGCGAGCGCGAGACCGCCGCAGACGGCGGTGCGCGGGTCCGGCTTCAGGACGACGGCGTTGCCGAGCGCGAGCGCCGGGGCCACCGAGCGGATCGAGAGGATCAGCGGGGCGTTGAAGGGGGAGATCACGCCCACCACACCGACCGGGACGCGTCGGGTGTACGACAGGCGCGGCGCCTCGGAGGGAAGGATCTGGCCGCTGGGGCGGGAGGCGAGGGCGGCGGCCTCGTAGCACTCCTGGGCCGCGACGTGCAGTTCGAAGTCGGCCTTGCCCGGGATCGAGCCGGACTCGCGCACGATCCATTCGCGCAGCTCGTCGGCGTGCGCGGCGAACAGGTCGCCGGCCTTGCGCAGCACGGCGGCGCGGACGAAGTGCGGCGCCTTCGCCCACTCCGTCTGGGCGGCGCGGGCGTCCCGCGCGGCCGTGGCGACGTCCTCGGCGGCGGCGAGCGTGACCGTGGCCAGCGTCTCGCCGGTGGCGGGTTCGGTGACGGCGTACTCACCGCCCGCCAGGGTGCGGGACTGCCAGGTCTTGGGGTCGAGCAGCGGCATGTCGGCTCTCCGATCGTTCACTGTTCGCCACCGGGACTCACGGTTCACGGTCCCAGGGGCAGTCCCGTGTAGTTCGCGGCCAGTTCGGCGGCCGCGTGGCGGGATGCCGTGATCCGGCGCAGCCGGGCGAGCTGGATCCGGTGGTCGAAGACATCCCCATTTGGTTGAGCGTGCAACATCCTAGTCATGTCGTACGAGAAGCGCGTGGCCTGCCACACCCGCTCGAGACACAAGTCCGAGTAGTGGTCGAGGAGTTGGGTCGATCCCGTGCGTTGCGACTCGATGAGTCCGCGGGCCAGCACCCGTACGTCGGAGACGGCGAGGTTGAGCCCCTTGGCGCCGGTCGGCGGCACGATGTGCGCGGCGTCCCCGGCGAGGAAGAGCCGGCCGTGACTCATCGGCTCGTGGACGTGACTCCGCATCGGTGTGACCGACTTGGAGGTGATGGGGCCGCGCCCCAGGCGCCATTCGCCGTCGACCGCGAAGCGCGCGGCGAGTTCGTCCCAGACGCGCTCGTCGGGCCAGTCGGCGACATCGGTGCCGTTCGGGACCTGCAAGTACAGCCGGGACACGGTCGGCGAGCGCATGCTGTGCAGAGCGAAGCCGCCGGCACCGCGCGCGTAGATCAACTCCTCGCCGGAGGGCGGCACATCGGCGAGGATCCCGAGCCAGGAGTACGGGTAGTCGTGCGCGTACGTACGGGCCCCGTCGGCGGGGAAGGCGTTCCGGGAGATGCCGTGGTGACCGTCGCAGCCCACCACATAGGCACAGCTCAGGGCCTGTTCGCGGCCCTCGTGCACAAAGCGTACGACCGGCGCGCCGCTCTCCGGGCACTCGACCGCGAGGGCCTCGGCCTCGAACAACAGCGGTGGCCCGGCGGCGAGTTGGAGGGCGATCAGGTCCCTCACGATCTCCGTCTGGGCGTAGATCGTGACGGTGCGGCCACCGGTCAGGGCGGAAAAGTCGATGTGGTGGCGCTCGCGGTCGAAGCGCAGCTCGATGCCGTGGTGGATCAGGCCCTCGGCGTCCAGACGGTCGCCGGCTCCGCAGGCGCGCAGGGCGTCGACCGTGCCCTGCTCCAGCATCCCGGCGCGCTGGCGGTGTTCGACGTAGGCGCGCGACCTGCTCTCCAGCACGGCGCAGTCGATGCCGCCGCGGTGCAGCAGCCGGGCCAGCAGGAGCCCGGCGGGACCGCCGCCGATGATGCCGACCGTGGTCCGCATGGCGCCTCCCGTACCTGATCAGGCCGCATCCGGTCCGAACGGGCCGGATGCGGCCGGGGACCAGCTACAGCCTCTCTCAGGTCGAGTCGCGGTGCACCACCCGCGCGCCCAGTACCTCGTGGCTCTCGGGCGCCGCGCCCGGTTCGCGCACCACCCGGTCGACCAGTTCCGCGAGGTCGCGCCCGGACGGCAGTTCGATGTGGACGGTGCTGAGGCGGGGCCTCAGCAGTCGCCCGAGCATGAGGTCGTCGGCGCCGATGACGGCCGTCTCGTCGGGGATGCCGACGCCCTCCTCCTGGAGGGCGCGCATCAGCAGCATGGCGTACTCGTCGTTGTAGGCGAATACCGCGTCCAGGCCGAGCGCTCGCCAGCGCGCCGCCAGCCGGGCGGCGGCCCCCTCCTCGTATGCGAGCGGCAGCGCGGTCGCCGTGGCGTCGGTACCGGCCAGGGACCGGCGTACGCCGTCGAGCCGGGACTTGGAGAAGATCTCCAGGCCGGGTTCCTCGGGCACCACGACACCGATCCGGCGGCGGCCGCGGGCCAGCAGGTGGACACCCGCGCTGTGGCCGACCTTGTCGTGGTCCATGAGCAGCGCGTGCGCGCCCTCGACACGCTCGGGGCCGAGTGTGACGACGGCACGGGCGCCGGAGCGCTTGAGGACGGCCACACCCTGCGGGCCGAGGTCGCTGCCGGGCACCAGGACGGCGACCGGTCGCAGCTCCGCCCAGGCGCGGGCGGCGTCGTCGCCGTGCAGGCCGACACTGCCGTACTGCACGACCGTGTAATCCAGACGGCCCAGCGCCCACTGAAGTTCGTTGAGGAACTGGCTGTAGAGCGGTCCCACGGGCACGCTCGGCGTCGGCATCAGGACCATACGGCTGTGTCCGGCGCGCAAAGAGCGGGCGGCGGCGTGCGGAACGTACCCGAGTTCCTTGGCCGCCTCGTGGACGCGGCGGCGGGTGGGCTCGCTGATCCGGACGGCGCTGGTGTTGTTCAGTACGTAGGAGACGGTGGCCCGGGAGACGCCCGCCAGGCGTGCCACATCGGCACTCGTCGGCACGGGTCGTTGTGCGGGCGTCGGCGGGACGGGCTGCTTCGGTATCTGCACCATGACGTCTCGCATCCTTGCAGAAACCCCGGGCGTCCCTTCCCGCCGGGGGAACCTCGTGGGCCCGTCATGCCGGAACACCCGCTTCCGCGAGGGAACTTCCGCATCTCGTGCGGGATGGCCCGTGGTGCGGTTACCGTGCGGTAGACGACGTGCTCCGGAGGTGGTCACGTATGACTCACGACCGTGCCGCAGGTCTGGCGGAGTGTGCGCGCGCCCTCGCCCACGGGGAGGTGAGCGCACGCGAGCTGGTCGAGCGGGCGCTGACCCGCATCGAGGCGACGCAGCACTCCCTGAACGCCTTCCGGGTGGTGCGCGCCGAAGCGGCGCTCGCCGAGGCCGACGCGGCGGACAGGGAACTCGCCGCCGGAGTGCGCAGGCCGCTGCTCGGGGTGCCGGTGGCGGTGAAGGACGACATGGACGTGGCGGGCGAGCCGACCGCGTTCGGCTGCCGGGGTGTGTTCCCGCCCGAGGCCGAGGACGGGGAGGCGGTACGGCGGCTGCGCGCGGCCGGCGCGATCGTCATCGGCAAGACCAACACCTGCGAGCTCGGCCAGTGGCCGTTCACCGAGGGGCCCGCCTTCGGCGCGACCCGCAACCCCTGGCACGCCGAGCACACCCCGGGCGGCTCGTCCGGCGGATCGGCGGCGGCGGTCGCGGCGGGCCTCGTCCCTGCCGCGCTGGGCTCGGACGGCGCGGGCTCGGTCCGTATCCCGGCCTCCTGGACCCATCTCATCGGCATCAAGCCGCAGCGCGGCCGGATCTCGACCTGGCCGCGCGCGGAGTCCTTCCAGGGCATCACGGTCAACGGCACCCTCGCCCGTACGGTCGCGGACGCGGCCCTGCTCCTGGACGCGGCGAGCGGCAACCACGACGGCGATCTGCACCGCCCGCCCGCGCTGCGGGTGTCAGAGGCGGCGGGGCGCGAGCCGGGCCGGCTGCGGATCGCGCTGTCGCTGAAACCGCCGTTCACGGCGCTGCCCGCGCGCCTGGACCCCGTCGTACGGGCGCGGGTGGTCGCGCTCGCGGAGCGGCTCGCGGAGCTCGGCCACACGGTGGAGGAGGCCGAGCCGCGGTACGGGCAGATCGGGCTCACCTTCATCCCACGCGCGACGGCCGGGATCGCCGAGCGGGTGCGCGACCTGCCGCACCCGCACCTCCTCGACCGGCGGACCCTGGGCGCGGCCCGGCTCGGCCGACTGCTCGGCGGCGCGCCCCTGCGCGTGGCCCGGCGCGCCGAGGCGTCCCTGCACCGGCGGATCGGCGCGCTCTTCGACACGTACGACGTCCTGCTCGCGCCGACGACGGCCGCTCCCCCGCCGCGCATCGGCTCGATGGCGGACCTGAGCGGCCTCGGTACCGACCGGGCCATGATCGCCGCCTGCCCCTACGCCTGGCCGTGGAACATCCTGGGCTGGCCCGGTGTGAACGTCCCCGCGGGTTTCGTCGACGGCGGCCTGCCGGTCGGCGCCCAGCTCCTCGGTCCGGCGAACAGCGAACCGCTGCTCGTCTCCCTGGCCGCCCAGTTGGAGGCCGACCAGCGCTGGCACGAGCACTGGCCGCCGCATGGGGCACCCGCGGACTCCCCCGCGGTGTAGACGAGTTCACCGCGCGTGCCGGTGGGCGAGTTCGGGGCGCGTGCCGGTGAACGAGTTCGGCGCGAAGGCACTGACCAGGGGATTCGGGCCGTACGCTGGGCACATGGACGATGCGTCGATGGTCGGGTTGATGGGGCGGGTGACCGGCACGGTCGGACCCGGGCTCGTCGGTGAGGTGATCGTCCGGGTCCGCGGCGGCGCCGAGCACTTCCTCGCGTACCCGGCCGCGGCGAAGGAGCGGATCGAGCGCGGCACGGTGGTGATGGTGGTCGAGTACCTGCCGCCGCGCACGGTGTACGTATCGGCCGCGTACGACAGTTGACGGCTCGTCTGTGCACGCTCCGCCCCAGGTGAGAGCGGTATGCGTCAAGATTGCAACAAGGATCCGTCAGCGTCTGTACCCCGGTCTTGCACAGGAGCACACTCCCTTCGTTCGGTGCCGATAGGGCACCATCCAAAGGGGGCGTATGCCGATGGTTGTCGGCGTCGTGGCGGGGGCGGTTGTCCTCGCACTGATCTTCATCGTTGTGGTCTTCAAGCTCATGTGGCGTGTCGCGGAGCCCAACGAAGCACTGATCATCTCCGGTTCGAAGCATCGGACCGAAGGCCTTGAAGAGGGCATGGGATTCCGCATCGTGACGGGGCGCGGCACGCTGGTGCTGCCGGGTGTTCAGGCGGTACGGAAGATCTCGCTCGACCTCAACGAGACCGAGCTGCACGTGGACTGCGTGACCACCCAGGGCATTCCGCTGAAGGTGCGCGGCGTGGTCATCTTCAAGGTGGGCGACGACTTCGTGTCGATCGCCAACGCGGGGCGTCGCTTCCTCGACCAGCAGAAGATGATGTCGGAGCGCGTGCACAATGTGTTCGCCGGTCATCTGCGGTCCATCGTCGGCGGGTTGACCGTCGAGGACATGATCCGCGACCGGGAGAAGCTGACCGGCCAGACCCGGGCCGCGTGCGGTACGGAGATGGAGAAGCTCGGTCTGATCGTCGACTCGCTGCAGATCCACGAGATCGAGGATCCGACCGGGTACATCAAGAACCTCGCGATGCCGCACGCCGCCGCCGTACAGCGGGACGCGCGCATCGCGCAGGCGGAGGCGAATCGTCTCGCCACCGAGGCCGAACAGAAGGCCGCGGCCCGGATGTCGGAGGCGACCCGGGACAGCGAGATCCTCCAGGCCGGCTACCAGGCCGAGCGCGACAAGGCGGCGGCGAAGGCGCGGCAGGCCGGACCGCTCGCGGACGCCGCGGCCCGGCAGGACGTCGTCGTCCAGGAGACCCGGATCGCCGAGCTCGATGCCCTCCGTCGTGAGCAGCAGCTCCAGGCGGACGTCCGCAAGCCGGCGGACGCCCAGGCGTACGAGACGCGGGCCCGTGCCGAGGCCGAGCGTGACGCGCGTATCTCGGCGGCCGAGGCCAAGGCCAAGGAGACCGAGCTCGCGGCCGCGGCCGAGGCGAACCGGGTCAAGACGGCCGCCAACGCGGAGGCCGAGGCGACGAAGGCCCGGGGTGCGGCCGCCGCGACGGCGACCAGGGCCACGGGTGAGGCCGAGGCCGCAGCGGCTCAGGCCAAGGGTCTCGCGGCGGCCGAGGCGACCCGGGCACAGGGTCTCGCGGAGGCGGAGACCATCAAGGCGCGGGCCGCGGCCCTCGCCGAGAACCAGGAGGCGGTGGTCGCCCAGCAGCTCGCCGAGAACTGGCCGGAGATCGTCCAGGCGGGCGCCAGCGCGTTCGGGAACGTCGACCACATGGTGCTGCTCAACGGCGCCGACGGCATGTCGGACATGTTCGCCAAGGCGCTCACCATGGGCGGCACGGGCCTCGGCCTCGCCCGTCAGCTGCTCTCGTCGATGAACCAGGACGGGACGGCCGGCAACGGTACGGGGAGCAACGGCGCCGCCGGGCTCAACGGGGTCGTGCCGCCGCGCACGGAGAAGGTGCCGGTGGAGGGCGACGGCAAGGCGTGATGGCGAAGGAGAACGCCGGGGGCTGATCCCGGCGGGGCGACGAGGGTGTTCCAGTCCCTCGTCGCCCGCTCTGCGCGGGCGATTCGCCCCTCCGCCCCGACTGCTCGGCCTACTCGGCCGCGGCGCCGACCAGGCCGTCGAGCCAGGCCTGGTGGCCGTTGAGCATCGGGTTCGGCCGCTCGGAGGCCAGCGCGGCGGCGGGCCGGCCGATCTGGGTCTCCTGGGTGAGGACGCGGACCCGGCCGCCGGGCAGATCCTCCACGAGCCAGGCGTGCAGGACGTCGAGCCGCTCCTCGGGCGTGCCGCCTTGCTTCGCCGTCCAGGACAGGCGGCCCGGGGTGCTTTCGGCGGGCGCCTGGAACTCCACGACGTGCGCGTCCAGCGGCGGGAAGCCGAAGGTACCGAAGCCGAAGTGGATGCCGTCCGTCAGTACAGGACCGCCGCCCCGGGGAAAGCTGATGTCGGCGACGTTGTCGTAGTACGACTCCCACCGCGAGGTGTCGACGAGGTGGGGCCAGACTTCGGCCGCGCTCAGGCCCGCCACGACGACCTCGTTGGAGACGAAGTTGTCACCGGTGCCCGGCAGGTAGCGCTCGGGCCAGGTGATCGCGTTCTGGGTGGTCATGGCAGGTCCCTTTCAGGGTGTACGGCTTCAGGGTGTACGGCGGGGGTGGCGACGTTTCGACGTTAGGCTCGGCCGCCATTCGATGGCCAATAGGAGAGCCGATTTCTCCCATCGGCAATCCGATGGGAGCCGCCGTTAGGCTGTCGGCATGAAGAACGCGACGCCCGAGGAGACCCTGCCCCTCTCAGGCCGGGAAAGGATCACGCCGCATGTCGATCTGAACCTGCTGCGGACCTTCCTCGCCGTCTACCGCTCCGGCTCGTTCACCGGCGCGGCCCCGCTGCTCGGGCTCTCCCAGCCGACCGTGACCGCCCAGATCCGCACCCTGGAGCAGCAGACCGGACGCGAGCTGTTCACCCGCCTCCCGCGCGGCGCGGAACCCACGCCCCTCGCCCACGACCTGGCAGACCAGGTGGCGGGCCCTCTCGACGCGCTCGCCGCCCTCGAAGGCCGCGGCGACGTACTCGGCGGACAGGCCGCGCCGGTGCACCTCGCCGGGCCTTCGGAGCTGTTGTGCACCCGGGTGCTGCCCGCGCTCGCGCCGCTCGTCGCCGAGGGCGTACAACTGCGCGTCACGCAGGGTCTGCCCGAACCGCTCATGGACGACCTGCGCGCGGGCCACCACGATCTGGTGATCGCGACCAGGCGGCCGCGCGGGCGCCTCGCGTCCCTGCCGCTGGCCGACGAGGAATACCTCCTGGTCGCCGCTCCGAGCTGGGCGCGGCGCGTCGAGGAGCACCCGTCGGCCGAGGACATCTGCACCGCGGTCCGGGACGTTCCCCTGGTCACCTACGCCGAGGATCTGCCCATCGTGCGCCGGTACTGGCGCAACGTCTTCGGCAAGCAGCTCTCAACCCGGGCCGCGGTCACCGTGCCCAACCTGTACGCCGTCGTCTCCGCGGTCACCGCGGGCGCCGGCTACAGCGTGCTGCCCCGCTCCCTGTGCGAGGAGCACCTCGCCGACGGACGCCTCACCCTGCTCCACGAGCCGGTCGAACCGCCCCTCAACACCCTCTTCCTCGTCCAGCGCCCCGGCGCCGACGCCAACCCGGACGTCGTACGGGTCCGCGACCGCCTCCAACACGCGGCCCGGACCTGGTAGTCCGCCATCTCGGCCACCCGCTCGGCGGGTTGGACAGGGCAGGCTCTAACGTGAGCCGCGTGACTGCCTTTACCGATGACACCGCCGAAGACGTTCCCGGCCGCTACGGCCCTTCCGCGACCACCGAAGCCGAACCCCGCGAGGTGGGCCGGGTGCGGACGGAGTACGCGCCCGCGCACGACGGCGACCCCGATCCCGGCGAGATCGTCTGGACGTGGGTGCCGTTCGAGGAGAACGACGGACGGGGCAAGGACCGTCCGGTGCTCGTCGTCGCCCGCGAGGACGCCGGCACGCTGCTCGCCGTCCAGTTGTCGAGCAAGCGGCACGACGGGGACCGGGAGTGGGTGCCGATCGGGAGCGGGCCGTGGGACCGGTCGGGTCGGGACTCGTGGGTGGATGTGGACCGGGTGCTGCGGCTGCACGAGGACGGGATGCGGCGGGAGGCCTGTGCGCTGGATCGGATGCGGTTCAATTCGGTCGTACGCCGTTTGCAGGAGCGGTACGGCTGGCGTTGACGGCTCACCCGTAGGCGAACACCCGCTCGAAGGAGCCTCGCGTCGCCTGATCCCTCGTGCGGTCCAGGACCCCGAACACGACATGGTCGAAAGCACCGTCGAAGCGGCCTTTGACCAGCAAGTCGTGGAACGCGCCCGCCACCTGCGCCGGATCGTTCCGGAAGACGCCGCAGCCCCACGCGCCCAGCACCAGCCGGCGGTAGCCGTGGGCCGCGGCGGTCTCCAGGACGCGCTCGGCGCGTACGGCCAGGGCGGGTCCCAGCTCGGGCGCGCGCTCCGGGGCCGTGCGCAGGACGACTCCGGCGTTGGGGGCCGCGGCGGTCAGGAATCCGACCGCGTACGGCTCGTCGAGCAGTTCTCCGCGGTCGTCGCGGAAGACGGGCACGGCGGGTGAGTGGATGACACGGTCCGTGTAGAACGGATCCCGGTGGGCGCGGTGGTGGTCGTAGAACTCCCGGACCCCCAGCAGACACGTGTACAGCGCGGAGGCACGGCACAGGGCCTCCTCCTGAGCCTGCGCGCCGTTCAGGAAGCCGCCGCCCGGGTTGCGCGCCGAGGCGAAGTTCAGGACGGCGACCGGGTCCGCCGGGCGCCCTCCGTCCTTGCGCACGAGCCGTCGGGCGGCCTCCAGACTGCTCTCGCCCGTCACCTCGAACAGCGTGCTTTCGCGCGGTGCGCCCGCGGGGCTGCCGGCCGGTGCCCCGACCGGTCCGGGGCCGCACATGCGCGTTCCCGCTCGCGCGGCCTCGACCGCCGCGGCGATCGACACCGTGCGTCCGTCGGACGCGCGGTACCCGCCCGCCGCGACGATCTCCTCCGTCTGCCGCGCGTGCGCACGCAGGCGCGCACTCATGGCGCGACCCCCGTACGCGCCACGAGGACGCCCCTCGCGATCTCCCCCGTCGTGCCCATGAACGCATCGTGAGCGATGCTGGTCCTACGGCGCAACGGAATTTCCCAGCCTCGTAAACAGCGCCTCGTGGCCCGGCAAACAGCGCCTCCGGGGCCCGCGAGCGACGATTTGCACCCTTGTGCGAACCGCCAAGAGGGTCTTGGGTGGGACGAGCGATGCCAGTCCGGCACCACAGACGTCGGGCCGGCGGCATGGTGGAATCTCAGGAGGATCCCGACATGTCCGATTCGGTGAGTGACTGTACGGAGCGCCGCTCCGCCGTCACCGAGGCCGAGGTGGAGGCGCTGGTCCGAGGCATCTGCTTCAAGACCGGACCGCCCCGTACCCTCGGTGTCGAAGTGGAATGGCTCGTCCACGAGCTGCGGTGGCCGCAGCTCCCGGCATCACCCGAACGACTCAAAGCGGCCTATGCCGCACTGCGGACCCTGCCCCTGCGTTCGGCGCTCACCGTCGAACCCGGCGGACAGCTGGAGCTGAGCTCCCTTCCCGCCGCCTCCCTGATGGAGTGCATCGGGTCCGTCTCGGCCGACCTCGACGCGGTACGCGCGGTACTGCGCGAGGCGGATCTCGGCCTCAGCGGGTACGGCCACGACCCCTGGAACCCCCCGAACCGCTTTCTCCATGAGCCGCGCTACGACGCCATGGAGCGGTACCTCGACCGGGCGGGCCCGGAGGGGCGGGCCATGATGTGCTCCTCCGCCTCCGTCCAGGTGTGCCTGGACGCCGGATACGAGGAGCCCGGCCCCTTGGGGCACGGGCGCCGCTGGTGGCTGGCGCACCAGCTGGGCGCTGTACTGGTGGCCGCGTTCGCGCACTCGCCGATGGCCGGTGGCCGGTACACGGGCTGGCGCTCCACACGGCAGTCCCTGTGGGCGGCCATGGACCCCGGACGGTCCGCCGCGCCCCCGCTGGTCGGCGATCCGCGCGCCGCCTGGGCCCGGCGCGTCCTGGACGCGCCGGTGATGTGCGTGCGGGCGCCGGACGGCCCCTGGGGCGTACCCGAGGACCTGACCTTCCGGGCGTGGACCAGGTCCGAGACACCGCCCGACCGGGCGGATCTCGACTACCACCTGACGACGCTGTTCCCGCCGGTCCGCCCGCGCGGCCATCTGGAACTGCGCATGATCGACGCGCAGCCCGGCGACGACGGGTGGATCGTGCCGCTGGCGGTGACGGCGGCGCTGTTCGACGACCCGGAGGCCGCGGAGGTCGCCTACCGGACCGTCAAACCCCTCGCGGAGCGCGCCGAGGCACGGCCCGCTCCGTGCAACCCGCTGTGGAACGACGCCGCGCGGCACGGCCTGACCGACCCCGAGTTGCGTGAGGCCGCCGTCACCTGTTTCGCCGCTGCCGCCGAGGCGTTGCCGCGCCTGGGCGCCACCGCCGAGGTGCGGGAGGCCGTCGCGGAGTTCACGGACCGCTATGTGGCCCGGGGCCGCTGCCCCGCGGACGATCTGCTGAGCCGCTTCCACAGCCAGTTCCATGGTCAGCTCGACGGGAAGGACATCCGCACATGACCGCCCCCGCATCACCCACGGACCCGGAGTCGCTCCGGGAGCGCGCGCTCGACGCCCTGACCACGGCCCGCGACCGCACCGCGCTCCTGACCTCCTGCGTGGAGGAGCCCGAACTGACCGCGCAGCACTCGCCGTTGATGTCCCCGCTGGTCTGGGACCTCGCGCACATAGGCAACCAGGAGGAGCTGTGGCTGCTGCGCGCGGTCGCCGGGCGGGACGCGATGCGGCCCGAGATAGACGGGCTGTACGACGCGTTCGAGCATCCGCGCGCCGAGCGGCCCTCGCTGCCGCTGCTGCCGCCCGCCGAGGCCCGTCAGTACGCCGCCGAGGTACGCGGACGGGCGCTGGACGTCCTGGAGAGCACCGCGTTCCGGGGCACGCCGCTGACCGAGGCGGGCTTCGCGTTCGGGATGATCGCGCAGCATGAACAGCAGCACGACGAAACGATGCTGATCACCCATCAGCTCCGCAAGGGGCCCGCCGCCCTCACGGCGCCGGACCCCGCTCCCGCGCCGCCGTTCACGGGACCCGCCGAAGTCCTGGTCCCCGGCGGCCCGTTCACGATGGGCACGTCCACCGAACCGTGGGCCCTGGACAACGAGCGCCCCGCCCACCGACGCGAGGTCCCACCCTTCTTCATCGACACCACTCCGGTGACGAACGCCGCCTACCAGGCCTTCATCGAGGACGGCGGCTACGACACCGAACGCTGGTGGAGCCCGGAGGGCTGGTCCCACATCCGCTCGCACGGCATCGAGGCGCCGCTGTTCTGGCGCCGCGAGGGCGGACAGTGGCTGCGGCGTCACTTCGGCGTCACCGAGGTCGTACCGCCCGACGAACCCGTGCTGCACGTCAGCTGGTACGAGGCCGACGCGTACGCCCGCTGGGCGGGACGCCGGCTGCCCACCGAGGCCGAGTGGGAGAAGGCGGCCCGCCACGACCCGGCGGCCGACCGCTCCACGCGCTACCCGTGGGGCGACACCGACCCCACCCCCGAGCACGCCAACCTCGGCCAGCGCCATCTGCGCCCGGCCCCGGCGGGCAGCTATCCGGCGGGGGCGTCACCGCTCGGCGTACGGCAGTTGATCGGTGACGTGTGGGAGTGGACGTCGAGCGACCTGCACCCCTATCCCGGGTTCGCGGCGTTCCCGTACAAGGAGTACTCGGAGGTGTTCTTCGGTCCGGAGTACAAGGTACTGCGCGGCGGTTCGTTCGCCGTGGACCCGGTGGCCTGCCGTGGGACGTTCCGCAACTGGGACTACCCGATCCGGCGGCAGATCTTCTCCGGGTTCCGCACGGCCCGCGACGGGGTCGCCTGATGTGCCGTCACCTGGCCTACCTGGGACCGCCGGAGCCGCTCGGGCGACTCCTCGTGGAGCCGCCGCACAGTCTGTTCCGGCAGTCGTGGGCGCCGCGCCGACAGCGGCACGGGACGGTCAACGCCGATGGTTTCGGAGTGGGTTGGTACGCCGAAGGGGATCCGGTGCCCGCGCGGTACCGGCGCCCCGGGCCGATCTGGGGCGACCAGTCGTTCGCGGACCTGGCCCGGGTCGTCAGGAGCACGGCGCTGCTCGGCGCCGTACGGGACGCCACCGTGGCGGGAGCGGACGGGGAGGCCGCGGCGGCGCCGTTCGCCGCGGACCGCTGGCTGTTCAGCCACAACGGCGCCGTACGGGGCTGGCCGGGCTCCCTGGCCCCGCTGGTGACAAGCCTGCCCCCGGCCGAACTGCTGTCCCTGGAGGCCCGCTGCGACTCGGCGCTCGTCTGGGCGCTGCTGCTGCGCCGGCTGCGCTCCGGTGACAACGAGGGCCAAGCGCTGGCCGACACCGTCCTGGAGGTCGCCGAGGCGGCCCCCGGGTCCCGGCTCAACCTGCTGCTCACAAGCGGCGACACGATCACCGCGACGGCCTGGGGCGACACCCTCTGGTACCTCGCCGAGCCCGGCCGCCGCACCGTCGTGGCGTCCGAGCCGTACGACGACGACCCGCACTGGCAGGAGGTGCCGGACCGCACGCTGCTCGCGGCGAGCCGCACCGACGTCCTGCTCACCCCGCTCAAGGACCCGCACGCGCAGGAAGGCGCGCACGACCCCTTGGCATCCGCACGCACCAAGGAGCCCAGCACGTGAGCCCGTTCCTTCTCACCCGCACCCTGCCCGATGACGCCACGGACGCCGCGCTGCGCGCCGACGTCCTGCACGGCCTCACCCACACCCCCAAGACGCTGCCGCCGAAGTGGTTCTACGACGCCCACGGCAGCGAGCTGTTCGACCGGATCACCGAACTGCCCGAGTACTACCCCACCCGGGCGGAGCGCGAGATCCTCATAGCCCGGGCCCCCGAGATCGCCGCGACGACCGGTGCGCGCACCCTCGTCGAGCTGGGGTCCGGTTCGTCCGAGAAGACCCGCCATCTGCTCGACGCGCTGCCGGGGCTGCACACGTACGTGCCGGTCGACGTCAGCGAGAGTGCCCTCACCCAGGCCGGGCAGGCGCTGATCGCCGAGCATCCGGAGCTCGGCGTGCACGCGCTGATCGCCGACTTCACGGGCGGCCTCGCGCTGCCCGGGACGCCGGGGCCGCGGCTGGTGGCGTTCCTCGGCGGCACCATCGGCAATCTGCTGCCCGCCGAACGGGCGACGTTCCTGGCGTCCGTACGTGCGCTGCTCTCCCCCGGCGACACGCTGCTGCTCGGTACGGACCTCGTCAAGGACGAGTCGGTGCTGGTCGCCGCGTACGACGACGCGGCGGGGGTGACGGCGGAGTTCAACAAAAACGTGCTGCACGTCGTCAACCGCGAGCTCGGCGCCGATTTCGATCCCGACGCGTTCGCCCATGTCGCCCTCTGGGACGACGAGCACGAGTGGATCGAAATGCGGCTGCGGTCGCTGACCGGACAGACGGTGAAGATCCCCGCGCTCGACCTCGCGGTCGAATTCGCCGACGGGGAGGAACTGCGCACCGAGATCTCGGCGAAGTTCCGCGAGGAGGGGGTACGTCGCGAACTCGGCGCCGCCGGGCTCGACCTGGCCCATTGGTGGACGGACCACGAGGGCCGTTTCGCCCTGTCGCTGAGCGTGGCCCGCTGACACCCGCCCGGGTGGCCGACCTCGGCGGTGGGCCACCCGGGTGAGGGCCTGTCGTTCGGATCAGGTCGCCTCGGGAGACGGCGCTTGATCAGTGCCGGTGAGCGGAGTGCGCGTGCCAGACCTCGCGGCCCGGGACTGATCCGGACGACAGGCCCCAGGTCACCCACAGCACCCCGACATCTCGCGTACCGACGCGCCGTGAGGCACCGTTGAGTGACGCGTGGCACACCCGCCACGGCGGAGAGGAGCACCCGCATGTCCGACCACACGTATCGGGTCACCGAGATCGTCGGCACCTCCCACGAGGGCGTCGACCAGGCCATTCGCAACGGGATCACCCGGGCCTCGCAGACCCTGCGCAACCTGGACTGGTTCGAGATCACCCAGGTCAGGGGGCAGATCGTGGACGGGGAGGTCGAGCACTACCAGGTCGGCCTGAAGGTCGGCTTCCGCCTGGAGGACGGCGCCTGATCCCCCCTGGAGGACGGCGCCTGAGCCCCGGGGCCTTCTGAAGCCCGGGAGGCCCATGGCCACCTCGCCCCGGGCCCCTCGAAAGCGGGGCCCCAGGCAGGGCGGCCCATTCGGGAAGTGGCATCTCGGGCGGACCCAGTCTGCGTCACCGGACGGGGCCGAACCCGGGCGGCATGCGATGCCCCACAACGGCGGCGCCGCCGCACGCGAAGCCCCGGCCGGAGTAGTCGGCCAAGCCGTGCGCGGCCCCGGACCGGGAGCCTTCGGCTTCGCCGAGCCGCGTCAACCGCTCCGTCTCCTCTCCGGGAAGGAGGACCCGCCCCGCCCAGCCCACCGCGGGGCAACTTCTGAGCGCGCCCTCAACTCCCCCGACGGACCCCTAGGCCCTGTCGTCACATTCCCGTCTGCCCCGCGACGCCATGCACGCGCCCCCAAGTTCTCGGCTTCGCTCGAACAGGGAGGGACCCCCTTCG